>JAVJTC010000008.1 GCA_040219085.1 Acidimicrobiales bacterium | reverse complement strand
CGACGGCACCGACCACGGCTCGCACCGCGAGCAGGCCTCAATGATCCGCCGCTACATCATCTGGCGGAACCGCAACGCTCAGGACCGAGCACTACGAGAACTCGTCAACCGCGCAAACGTTGCCTGACACGGCACTAGCCCGCCGCGCTCCAGCCGATAGGCACGAACCAACAGCTTCGACCGGTGGAGCAACAGAACACAGATCGATCACGGCCATACGCTGTCTCGGGTGTCGACGATCGAGCACGATTTCTACGGTTCACTCGCCCCGTGGTGGCCGCTGATCTCTCCGGTCGGGGACTACGCCGACGAGGCCGCCTACCTGGCCCAGTTGCTGCACGACGGCCCCGAGCCGACCCACTCCGTGCTCGAGCTGGGCAGCGGCGGCGGGCACCTCGCCCACCACCTCACCGGCGACTTCGCACTCACGCTCACCGACCTGTCAGCTGACATGCTCGCCGTCTCGCGTGCCCTCAACCCCGACTGCGTCCATCACCGGGGCGACATGCGGACCCTCCGGCTCGCGGAGCGCTTCGATGCCGTGCTCGTTCACGACGCGATCGACTACATGACCACCGAAGCCGACCTCGCCGCGGCCTTCGCCACCGCCCACGACCATCTGCACCCCGGCGGGCGGCTGCTGGTGATCCCCGATCACACAGCCGAGACCTTCGAACCCGGCACCGACGTGAGCGGGACCGACGGTCCCGACGGGCGCGGCGCCCGCCTGTTCGAATGGACCTGGGACCCCGACCCCGCCGACACGTGGGCACAGACCGAGTACGTGTTCGTGCTGCGCGACGCCGACGGTGCCGTCACCACCGCGAGCGAGTCCCACCGCCACGGCCTGTTCCCCGAAGCCACGTGGATCCGGCTCCTGAGCGACGCCGGCTACACGCCGACCAGCTTCGTCGAGGAGACCGACGAGGATCGTCCGCTACGAACCCTCTTCGTCGCCCACCGCTGACCCCCACCCCGCCAACAGGTACTGTCGCCAGCCACCAACCAGATGGGAAGTTCGTGGGCCGAAAGTACGAGAGCACGCAGCAGTTCGACGCCTCACCTGACTCTGTCTGGGAAGCGCTGGGGCCGGTGGTCGACGCCGCGGGGTTCCGGGTGACCGACAGCGACGACGACGCACGGACGCTGCACGGTCGCAAGCGCAAGGGCGATATCGCAACCGGCAACGTCATAGTGCCCGGCGGTCGTATCGGAAGAACCGCCCCGGCCCGCAAGACGTTCGGCGAGAAGCTCGCCGTGTCGGTCGGCGCGGGCTCGAACGGGCGTACCTCGGTGAACGTCGAGAGTCGCCTCGTTTTCGGGCTGATCGACTGGGGCGAGAACAAGAAGAATGTCGACCGCGTATTCGGGCTGCTCGGGACCCGGCTCACCGCTGAGAGCTAGGCGCCGACCGTGCCCAGCCGGCTCGGTCCTAGGACGCCACCGCCTCCACCGGTGTCCCGGCCGCACTGGTGCCATCGAGCGTCACGGTCAAGATCTCGGCGCCCGTCTCCGTCACGACGACCGTGTGCTCGAACTGGGCCGACGGCATGGCGTCGTCGGTGTGTTCGGTCCATCCGTCAGCGGCCTGGGTGAACGCTCTTCCACCCGACAACAACATGGGTTCCACGGTGAAGCTCATGCCGACCCGGAACAAGTCATCGTCTCCGTTCTCCACGTGGTGGTGGATGTGGGGTGCGGCGTGGAACACCCGACCGATGCCGTGGCCGCCGTACTCCCGAACCACGTCGAAGCCGCGGGACCGGGCGAAAGGCTCGATCGCCTCGCCGATGCGGCGCAGCGGTTCCCCGGGCGCAACCACGGCGATCCCCCGCAGGGTCGCTTCGCGTGTTGCGTCGACGAGCGCCCGGGTCGGCTCGTCGATCGTGCCGACGGTGAAGGTGGCCGACGTGTCGCCGTGCATTCCATCGATGAAGGCCGTGACGTCCACGTTGACGATGTCGCCCTCCTGAAGTGGGCGGTCGTCGGGGATCCCATGACAGATCACGCCGTTCACCGAGGTACAGATCGACTTCGTGAAGCCCTGATAGTGCAGGTCGCTGGGATAGGCGCCCCGCTCGAGATAGGCCTCATGGGCGAGGGCGTCGATCTCGTCGGTGCTGACGCCGGGAGCGACGGCTGCGCCGGCGACGACGAGTACCTCCGCTGCCACCCGGCAGGCGGTGCGGAGCCGAGCCAGGGACTCGTCGTCGTGCATCTGGTAGGTCCTCGGGCCGTCCACGGTCGTCGCCGTCACGTACTCGGGCCGGGCGATGCGGAGCGGCACCGGGCGCGGTAGTGACACGCTGCCGATCTGGACGTGATCCCGCTGCAGCAGTTGTCGATTCCCATGGCACCGCTTGAACTTGAGGGCGCTGCCGCACCAGCACGGACTGTTCGACCGGATCCGTTCCATCGGCCGAGTCTACGGGTTGAGACAGACATGTCTACGCCCTTCAACAGGTAGCCTGCAGAGATGGCTCCGATGGTCAACACCGAGGATCTGACCGATGCCCGTGGGATCGCGGAGATCCTGGGGCTCTCGCACTCGAACAGCGTCAGCCTGTACCAGCGTCGGTACCCGGACATGCCCCGCCCGGTGGTCAGCCTCGGCAGGGGGCGCCCCAGCCTGTGGCTCCGCCCCGCCATCGAGGCCTGGCACAAGACCCGCCGCAGGTAGGGCCCGGGGCGGCGATCCGGCCGCCGGCGCGCAGGTTCAGAGGGTCAGAACTTCGAGCTCAACAGGAACTCGTGGGTCCGGGCACGCTGAGCCGTATCGCCAGGGTCGATGTCCACGACGGCGAGGTCGGTGACACCGCTCGCCGCCAATGCGGCCAACTGCTCGCCCACCTCGGACTCACTGCCCACTATTGCGAGATCTCCCGCACCCCGCACACCCTCGCGATCGAGCATCGTCCGATACGACGGCATCTCGGCATAGAAGCCGATCTCGTTCTCGGTTGCCTGACGAGCCGCATCGGGCTTGTCCGTGACGGCGACGGGCAGACCTGCGATGACCAGGATGACCCTTCAGCGACCCGGTGATGATTCGTCCCGCTGCGTCCCTCCTTACGATTGAAGCCCATGGCCGGTGTCGCGCGTTCTGGATTCTCACGGTGGCCGACTGCTGTCGAAGTCGTACTCGCGGGCTGTCTGGCGGCGATCTCGGTCGCGGTCGCGTTGGAAGGTCAACACACCACCTTGACATGTCTAATGGTATTAGTTACTATCCTAATACCATTAGTCACTGCAGGGGAATCACCGTGCATCACGAACTACGCACCGAAATCGAGATCGCGGCGCCCATCGAGGTCGTCTGGGAGACGCTGACCGATCTGGCCAGCTACCCGGACTGGAACCCGTTCATCGTCTCGGCCGAGGGCCGGGCCGAGGTGGGCGAGAAGCTCACGAACAGGATGCGGCCTCCGGGCGGCAGGGGCATGACGTTCAAACCGGTGGTCACAGTGGTCGAGGCCCCCGTGGCGTTCGAATGGCTCGGACGACTGGGACCGCCCGGGATCTTCGATGGTCGGCACCGCTTCGACCTCGCCCCGACCCGGAAGGGCGGCACCCTGGTGACCCAGAGCGAGCAGTTCGACGGGATCCTGGTCCGCCTCATGCGCACCTCGCTCGACACCCAGACGGTCGCCGGGTTCGAAGCCATGAACGCAGCGCTGAAGGCTCGCGTCGAGACGATCGTCGGATCTCGGTCGTGACGCCGCCGACGGAGGTTCCAGCCTGATGGGACGCAAGCTCGGGCTGACGCTGGACCAGGTCGTCGAAGCTGCCGCCGAGATCGCTGATCGCGACGGCCTCGACGCGCTCAGCCTCGCATCGGTCGCATCGACGCTCGGGATCCGGTCCCCTTCGCTCTACAACCACGTCGACGGCCTCGCCGGGATCCGTCGCCAACTGAGCATCCATGCCAGCAACCTGCTCTCCGCAGAACTCGCCGACAGCGTGGATGGACTCGAGTCGACCGACGCACTCAGGGCGATCGCCGAGCAGCTGAGATCGTTCGCCCATCGTCACCCCGGCCTGTACGACTCGTTCCTGCCCGCACCCACCCCCGAACAGGATCCCGAGGTGGCAGCCGCCCTCGCCCAACCGATCCGAATCGTCGGACCCGTGCTCGCCGAGATGGGAGTCGACCCCGCTGGCGCGATCCCGTTCATTCGGGCGCTGCGGGCCGCAGTGCACGGCTTCGTCCACCTCGAACTTCGCGGAGGCTTCGGCCTCCCCGACGACATCGACGACTCGTTCGCCACGACCATCGACCTCGTGATCGATGCAATCGCCACCCACTCGACCAACCCCAGACCGAGGACGCAGGAATGAAGCTCGACTCAGCCCGCATCGAAGTGGGCACCGGAGCCGGCGATGCCTATCGACGACTCACCCCGGATCGCCAGCGAACGCTCGTGGCACCGGAGGACGACATGTGGGCGACGTTCGCCGACATGGCCGAGCCCTACTCGCTGACCCTCGGCACGCAACTCGTCGGCCGGTTCTCCGTCGACGACGACGCCCAACTCCACGGCTTTCACCTCAGCGACGATCTCGAAGACGCCGCGGCCGACGTGTTCGACCGCATCGTCAGCGAGCTGAACATCACGGCTGCGGTGGCATCCACGGTCGACCCGAGGTTCCTTGCGCTCAGCCTCACCCGAGGTGGCGCTCCTCGCCCGGTCGCGTTGATGTACGACCTCGCCACAGATCCGGAAAGCGACGAGACCGTCGCGGTCCGCCTCGCGACCAGCGCCGACCACGCCGCTGCGGTCGACTTCTACCAGGCGGAGACCGGATCGCCCGAGGCGTTCCTGACGTCGTTCCTGGCTGAACGCATCGATCTGCAGGAACTCCACCTCGTCGAAGCCGACGGTCGGATCACCGCAACGGGAGAGTGCCGGGCCGACCACCGGTCGCCCGGTAACGCCCACCTCGGCCTCGTCGTCTCTTCCGAGCTCCGCGGTCGAGGAATCGGCAGTCGCCTCATGCACTCACTGGCCGAGATCTGCACCGGCCACGACATGACGCCACGGTGTTCGACCGAACCCACCAACGTCGCCGCCCAGTCGGTCATTCGACGCGCCGGATTCCGCAACCGCCACCAGATCTTCCGGATCGCAGCCCAGTGACGACCTCCGTGGATCCCAACCACCTGCTCCTCGCTCCGGCAGCAGGTGACACCGCTCGTCCGGTCGCGTCGACAGTCGACCACTTGGCACGACCCGACGCTACACGCGACGTCACGCTCCGGCGGCGCTCCGGTCGACGAGTGCGCGGACCCGGTCCCGGCGCTCGGGAGGGAGGTCCATGTCCTCGAGTCGTTCGAGGAGCGTGTCGACCCTGACCAGGGTCCGGTCGAGCAGCGCCGAGCAGAAGTCGATGTCCTTCTCGCGCAACGCCGCCGCCTTCGACAGCCAGAGGTCGTGCACCTCGAGACACCATGCGACGACGCCGTTCGTCGCGGGGGACTCGTAGCGCACCAGCCGGTCGCGCCAGCCGACCGGGAGTACGGCTGTGCTCTCCGAGACGCCCTGTGCGTAGTAGCCGAAGCTCTCGTGGAACATCGACGCCTCGCCGATCGAACCGTCGATCAGGTCCGCCCTGGTGTGGTCGGCGTCCCGGAATGGGACCACGTCGACCTCGACGGATCGTTCCGCCTCCGGCGGCAGTGGATGCGGCACAGATGCATGGAGTGCCTGACTCCCGATCACGAGGATCTCCTCGTCGCCGAGTACGGCTGCGGCGGCCCTCACCGTGTGGTCGAACGCGTCGCGGTTCACGCTGCGTCCCTGGCCGATCGCAGCACCGCCGCCCGCTCTCGGGCACTCAGCAGTCCGGCGAACGGGCTGACGTGGCGGAGTTCCCGTGCGTGTTCCCCCGGGTCGAGCATTCTCGCCACGATTTCACGGACGGGCCGGTCGAGGATCCGATCCCACTCGTCGAGCAGGCGTGCCGCATGCGGGTTGACGTCACGCATCCGGGCGATGTTGCGTCGGCAGCGCCTGATGACCGCGTCAGGGTCGGCACTCAGCTTCGCGGCGATAGCGAAGTGCAGCGCGTGGCTCTGTAGCTCCTCGCGAGTCATCGGCGTTCCGACCGCGGGGTAGCACGCCAGTCCCGCCGCCTCGGCGACCGCTTCGACCGTTCGCCATGTCGGGCTCTTCGTTCCGGCCTCGTAGGCGGCGATCGTCGGCTGCGACGTCCCGGCGGCAGCGGCAAGCCGCGCCTGGGTCCACCTCGACACGGACCGGATGGCAACAATCGGATTCACATCGTCACTATATCTGTTCGGATATGTATGGCCAGACGCGAGGCCGCACGCGTCAGGCGGTGATGGGCGACCTGCGTAGCGGCTGCCAGGACCGGTAGGTGACGCATCGCCACGCCCACTCGAGCGGCCCGTAACGGAAGCGTTCGAGCCACCAGGTCGACCACCACAGTGCCAGCGCCCAGACACCGAGGATCCACAGCGCGATGAGGGTGCGGGTGAGATCGACGCCGTCGAGCAGCCAACCCAGAGTCAAGAGACCGAGCACGGTCTGGGTGAGGTAGTTGGTGAGCGCCATCCGGCCGGTGTTGCGGAAGCATTCGAGGTGGCGACTGCCGCTGCGGTTCCACACGATGATCGCCGCCATGTAGCCCAGTGCCATCGGGATAGTGCCGATCCCGGTGGGGATGGTGCCGGTGATGGCATGGTCGGCGGACCAGTCGGTGCCGATGTGCCACGCCGAGCCGGCGACGGTGACGGCAGCGCCGACACCGAGACCCCACCGGGCGAGACGCCGGTAGTAGGCGTCGTCGCGTTCGCCTTGGACTATGCCGAGGCGATACAGCGCCACCCCGATGAGCATGAGGCCGAGGGCCCGGCCCACCGCGTTGAGGAGAAACCAGGCTTCAGCGGTGGACGGCATCGTGTCGGCGCCGGCGAACCACAGTTTGCCGAGCTCCGCGGGATCACCGCCGGTCGCAGACTGGAAGAAGGGGGCGGTTGCGGTCCCTACCAACGCGAGTGCGACACCCGCTGCGGCAAGCAGGCGGGAAGGTAGGCGACGCACCAGCAGCACGACCGGTGCGCACAACGCATAGAGCGCAAGGACGTCGCCGAACCACAGCGCTGTGTGAGCCATGCCGATGGCGAACAGCAGCGCGAACCGCCACAGGCTGAGCCAGCCGACCCTGCGACCCTTCGCCTTGGCACGCTCGGCGAAGATGACGACACCGACCCCGAACAACAACGAGAAAAGCGCCATCATCTTCTGGTCGATGAAGACCATCGTGAGCACGCCGATGACCCAGTCGAGCGGCTGGCCGATCCCGTCAGCGGAGACGTTGAAGTACGCGGCCCCGTCGAGGCCGAAGGCCAACGCATTCATGGGCAGGATCCCCAGGATGGCCACGCCCCGGATCGTGTCGAGCGACGTGATGCGTTCCCCTGCCGCCACCGGTCCCGATGCCGGCCGGGTCGCAGATGTCTCCTTCACCGGTCGCGCCTGCGGTGGTGGGATACGACCGTGGGGCTTCGCCGGCGGTGCAGGCATGTCATGTACATCGTCGTCAGCGCGCGGCGGTACCGGAAGCCGCTCGGCGTCTGTTCCGCGTGAACAGCGGCGGCAGACCGGCGAAGGTGCCACCGAGGACACCCATCATCCACCACATGCCGGTGCCGGCGCCGATGGCCGCGCCCACGGCGACACCGATGAGCCCCGAAACCAGCGGGGCGTACTGCGTTCGTTGCGATCGTTCAGCCATCGTGTTGTTCCCTCCGATTCCTCTGTGCGGCGACATCGGTCGCCCGGTGAGTACGAGTCTGAACGGCCGGCACCATGCCGTCGTCAGCCTGGCAGATACGTCCGGTCATCTTCTGGGCCAGATGGAATCGGTCCACAGGTTGACGCCACCGGACCCAACGTCTGGGAGAATCCGACCATGGCCTCCGACAGCGAGCCCGATGGCGCGGTCACCAACGATCCGTCGCGTCGCCATGCCCGCTGGCTCGTCATGGCCGGGTTCGCGACCTGGTCGGCGGGCCTCGGCCTGTGGGAGACGTCATGGGTCGGAGGCCTGGCCGCGACCCTCGTCGGCGGGGCGGCTTTGACCATCGGGCTGGGCTCGGCGGCAGGCGGATCGCTCGACTCGAGTCCACGGATGTGGGGGGTATCGGTACCGGTCGCGATCTCGCTGGTCCTGATCAGCCAGGGTGTGAGTCGACCCGAGTTCGGCGCCCGGGTCACACTCGTCGGGCTCGGCATGCTCGGGGTGATGCTCGTCGTGTTGCACGTCCTCGACGAACGGGTGACGATCGAACGCCGGCTCGCGCAGCGCACGCTCACCGACGAGCGACGCCGACTCGCCGGCGAGGTCCACGACGTAGTGGGCCACACGCTGTCGGCGTCGATGCTGCACACCACGGCCGCACGGTTGGCGCTCAGGTCCGATCCCGACGCGGCCCGCGCATCCCTGGAGCGGGCCGAACAGCACGGGCGCCGATCGATGGACGACATCCGCAGCGTCGTCCGACTGCTACGAGACGACTCCGCGAGCGGCTCCCCGACACCGCTTACAGGTGACGTGCCCGAACTCGTGGAGGGATTCCGCTCCGCCGGCGCGGACATCGCCTACTCCCCTAGCCGCGGTCTCGACTCGCTGCCGGCGGCGACGATGCTCACGGTCTACCGGGTAGTGCAGGAGGGGCTGACCAACGCCGTCCGGCACGGAACCGGCACCATCGACGTCGCCGTCGAGGTACGCCCCGCCCACAGTCGCGTGGAGATCGAGATCAGCAACGCCGTCGTCGACCGCTCTCCTTCCGCACGGTCGGGAAGCGGTCTCGCGGGCATGCGCGAGAGGGTGGGCGCCATCGGCGGAACCCTCGAGACGGGCTCGACACCGGGAGGAGGCCGCTGGGTCCTGCGAGCCGCGATCCCGACATGATCCGGGTTCTGCTCGTCGACGACCAGGAGGTGATCCGCGAGGGCATGCGGAGCCTGATCGACACCGATCCCGGACTCACCGTCGTGGGCGAGTGCGTCGACGGCGACGAGGTGGCCGATCAACTCGAGCGGAGCAGGCCCGACGTCGTTCTAATGGACATCCGCATGAAACGCGTCGACGGCGCAACCGCCACACGCACTGTCCGCGCGATGGGCGGTCCGCCGGTGCTGGTGCTGACGACCTTCGACGACGACCGCACCCTGGCCGCCGCCCTTCGAGCCGGCGCCGCAGGCTTCATTCTGAAGACCGCTCCCGGCGAGGACATATTGCGTGCCGTCGCCACGGTCGCCGCCGGCGACGCCTGGCTCGACCCGCACGTCGCCGGACGTGTCCTCGACGCGTACCGGGACCACACACCATCGGAGCCCGTCGACCTCTCGATGCTGACCGAGCGGGAGCTCGACGTCCTCCGGGTCATCGGGCGCGGCCTCAACAACCGGGAGGCGGCAGCCGAGCTCTGCGTCAGCGAGGCCACCGTGAAGACCCATCTCGGCAGGGTTCTCACCAAGCTCGATCTACGCGACCGCAGTGCCGCGATCGTCTTCGCCCACGACAACAAGGTCCTGGCCGACACCAACTGACAACCGATGTCGCCGCCCTCGCCGGTGGGTCGAGCCAGACGAACCACACCTCAGCATGGGGTGGTGGGCTGGGGATGCCCGTCATGGCCCTTCGTGGGAAGCCCTGCGGTGTCCACGTCGGGGAGCCAACCTCTGGCCTCCTCGACGATCCCGTGATGGCATCCGTTCCTCGCTTCGCATTTACACAAGCTTCTTCTCAGCAAGCCTCTTGACAACAAGTATATAGTTGTCGATACTCCAAGTATCACGGCTCCAAGATACTTGTGAGCGTGATACCCGACACGACTCCCACTCGGAGGAAACGATGCACCCCTATCCCAATCATCCCGGCAAGGTCCTGGTCATGGCGGCCAGCACGCGCACGGGTTCGATCAACCAGGCACTGGCCCACCACATCGCCGACCGGCTTCAAGAAACCGAGCCGGTCGAGATCATCGATCTTCGGGACTTCACCCTCCCCCTCTACGACGGCGACCTCGAAGCACGCGCAGGCGTGCCCGCTGCAGCTGCTGCGCTGGCAGGCGAGATGGCCTCGGCGGAGGTCTTGGTTCTCGTGTCCCCCGAGTACAACGGCACGTTCACGCCGCTGTTGAAGAACACCGTCGACTGGGTGACCAGGGTCGACACCGCAGCCTTCGCACACCTCCGAGTGCTCGTCGCATCGGCCAGCCCCGGACGCGGCGGCGGCGCCAACGGTGTCGCCATGGTTCGCACCTGGCTCACGAACATGGGCATCGAGATCGCCGAACGCACGCTCTCGGTCGGCAACGCATCCGTTGGAGCGGACGGCGACCTCTTGGGCCTCGACGATGACGAGCTGGCTCGATTCGTGCGGCAGACCTCGCTCGAGCGGTGTGCCGCCTGAGCCGGTCTCGTCGTGCTGCACCAGAGCCTCACACCAGCCCAGCTGCGCGGCAGTCCCCAGCCCTCGTCCTGACCGCGATCTGGATCGGCCAACGACCCGCCCCCAGCCGATCTGACAGCCCCCCGACACAGCGAACCACAAAGGAGTACGTGCGATGACCACCCAACCCCACCCACACCACGCTCACGAGCGCTACACGACACCCGGCTCGCGGTTCGCTACCGCACGAACGGCAGGCGTGCTCTACGTGATCATCATCGCCTGCGGCCTTTTCGCCGAACTCGGCGTCCGCTCACAGCTCATCGAATCGGGTAATCCGAGCGCCACTGCTCAGAACATCATCGACTCACCCATGCTGTTCCGAGCCGGACTCGCCGCCGACCTCGTCATGTTCATCGCCGATGTCGCCATCGCCGTCGTTCTCTACCAACTGCTCCGACCGCTCAGTCGGACACTGGCACTGCTCGCCGCAGCGTTCCGCATCACCCAGACCGCGGTCATCGGGCTGAACCTGCTCAACATGTTGCAAGCGGTGCGGATCATCGACGACGCCGCCTACCTCGGTACGTTCGGTGCCGACCAGACCGACACGCTGGCGCTGCTGTACCTCGACGCCCACAAGTACGGGTACATCCTCGGCCTGGCGTTCTTCGGAGTCAGCACCCTCATCGTCGGCTACCTGGCACTGTCATCGAGGCAGATGCCCCGCCCGCTCGGCGTGCTGCTCGGACTCGCCGGCGCCGGCTACCTGATCGACACCTTCAGCTTCTTCGTCATCCCCGGCTACGACGGCTCGGTGTCGCCGATCGTTCTGGCCCCGGCCCTCGTCGCCGAGCTCTGGTTCGCCCTGTGGCTCCTCACCAAGGGCCGCCGGCTCGACCACCTGACCGAGCGCGACGTCTCCCCGTTCGTCGCCGCCCGCAGTGGCGCCGACCGCATGGTCGGAGCCACGTCATGATCGCGCCCAGCGCGGGCACGCTGCGCCGCAGTGAACCAACACACCGGCCTGCTGCAGTCCCGTTCGCTCGGCCAGGAAGTGCGACGAGCGAGATGAAGATCACCGTCTTCGGAGCCACCGGACAGGTCGGTCGCCGCCTAGTCGACGAAGCGATCGCACGGGGCCATGGCGTCACCGCCGTCACCCGCAGCGGTGCGACCCTCGACAGTCCCGACTCGGTCACCTGGACCGCCGGCGACGCCCGCGAACCCCGAGACGTCGCGCGCCTATCCCGCGACCAGGAGGTCGTGATCAGCGCCACATCAGGGCCCCGGACCGGCGGCTACGAGCTCGCCATCACCGCCGAAGCACTGCTCGAAGGAGTCGCTGAGACCGGCGCCCGACTCATCGTCGTCGGCGGCGCCGGGCCCCTTGTCGTGCCGAACACTGCGGGAAGGGTCGTGGTCGACGACCCCCGCTTCGTCCCGGCGACGATCCGCGGCGTGGCGCGGGCCTGCGTCGAACAACTCGACGTGCTGCGCCGGAACTCGACGGTCGACTGGACCTACTTCAGCCCATCGGCCGAAATGATTCCGGGCCGCCGCACCGGGCAGTTCCGGACCGGCACGAACGAACTGATCATCGACAGTGTCGGCGTGTCGAGGATCTCTCTCGAGGACGTTGCCGTGGCACTACTCGACGAGGCCGAGCAAGCCGAGCACAGTAGAACCGCCTTCACGGCCGGCTATTGACACGAGATGGAGAACCCCAGGCCAGAGTCTCGACCGGGCCCAGACCGACTTGGTCAACCCATAGCTTTTCCGGGGTGACGGCGGAGTTGGTGAGCACGCCTCGTTCGTAGGCCCCTGCAACGGGGGCACAATCGCAGGAACGACGAAGGCCCGGAAACCGTTGGATTTCCGGGCCTTTCGCGTTGGTGGCGGGGGCCCGAGCCGCGCGTTGGCTGCAACGCTGAGACTCGGGCGATGAGCGTGGCGCAGTTCAGTATGACGAAGTATGATCATCTCATGACCGTCGAACGACTCACCGTCTCGATCGAATCGGAGCTCGCCGTCGCCGTCCGTGAAGCCGCCGAGGCCGACGAGCAGAACGTGTCCGCCTGGCTCGCCGACGCAGCACGCCGCCGACTCGCAACGCGCGGCCTCCGCGATGTCGTCGCCGCGTGGGAACGCGAGCACGGTGCCTTCAGCGACGAAGAGCTCGCAGCCGCCCGCTCCCTCGTCGACGGATGACCGCACTGGTACTCGACACCGGCGCGCTGATCGCGCTGGACCGCAACGACCGCACGGTCTGGGCGATGCTCCGCAACGCCGCCGACGACGCCGCGCAGGTGTCGGTGCCCGCTGGCGTCGTCGCCCAGGCATGGCGCGATGGGAGCCGCCAAGCGCTCCTCGCACGGGCGCTGACCCACTGCGACGAGGTCCCGCTCGAAGGATCGCTGGCACGCGCGACCGGGCTGTTGTGCGGACGTGCCGGCATCGCGGACATCGTCGATGCTTCCGTTGCGCTGGTCGCCGCTGCACGATCGCAAGCCGGCCCGACCGCCCTCGTCACCTCCGACCCCGCCGACCTCCGACACCTGCTCCAGACGCTCAACGTGTCGGTCCGCCTCACCACCATCTGACGCAGCATTCATTCCCCGCCGCGATCTTCCCCCGTTGACGGCATCGACCGGAACGACGACGAAGGCCCGGAAACCTGTGGGTTTCCGGGCCTTCGAGTTGGTGGCGGGGGCAGGATTCGAACCTGCGACCTTCGGGTTATGAGTTCGAAGCGTCAGTCCGCCCCCGTGCTCGCTCGACCGTGAACATGCTGGTCAGAGCGTCAGCCCACAACCCCCTATCCCGCCCGACGTCGTCAGGGTCCGCTCCACTCGATCCTGTTCGTTTGACACAGGTTTGACACGGGTAGACCGCTCGCTGTGGTTGGCCGACGGACCGCGAGCTCTGTGTGAGAAGTTGAACGCAGTGGCTCAACAAGACTCATCGCTGGGGATAGACGATGGCCGCGGCGACCACGACACGTGCGTCCCAGCGGCGACGCGGCCATACGAGACGACTCACGCAGCAAGTGCCTGCAGACGTTCAAGGGCCGGGTACCATGGCTGGGCACTCGCCTCCGGCGGATCGAACTCGAGCTCTTCGTCAACTCGCGGGTCGTACCAGAGGCCTACACCCAGGTCGTAGTCCGCGAAGGCAACCGCTCCCGTCTCTGAGTGACTCACGCGGAGGTACCGCTTTCCGGGGAGCAAGCGGGCAACTCCGGAGAGGAGCCGTAGCGCCGTTGACGAGTCCAGTTCGGCGAGCGGATCAGAGATTTCAAACACCCTGACGTTCTCGTCTCCAAGGTCCCCGCGGTGGACTTTCCGTCTCGTCTGACTGACGGCGCTCAGGCGGCAGCCCACGATCTCGGCTATCGCGGCGAGGATCTCGTGGTTGGGCGTGTACTCCGCAAGACCGGCCAGGTCGGCAACGAAATCGGTGAGAGGCAAGGGGTCAGCGCCAGTTCCGCTGACTGCGGCCGCATCCTGAACCGATTCCGCCCCAACGCCACCGAGGTCGTGAGTGAGGATCACGCGCCATGTGTCGCGCATCAGCACAACGTCCGCTTCCTCCATCTCCCACGCAATGTCATACGCCTGGTGGACGGACGCGAGCAGCACGGCCTCGGCGCAGTGAGCATCGAGGATCTCGATCGCTGCGAGCTGCTCGGGTTCACTCATCGTCGCCAAGTAGCCCGGTCCGTCGGCGTCACCCCAGAAGAACTTCCAGAGCTGGACCTGGGCATCGACGACGAAAGGTCGGTCGATGAGATCGAGCTGGGCAAGCTTCCAGCACAGGTGGTTGAACACGACGTAGCTCGGCACGATCACGCTTGGTCCAACAAGCCGGGTGAACTCGGTATCGGTTAGACCGGTCACGAAGCGGTTGACGAAGCTCCGAAACTGTCGGCGTGCTCGAGTCCGTGAGCTCATCTGGCGACGTTCCGCTTCGGCCTGCTCGGCTTCCGCGGTCTCTTCATCTTCCGCCTCGATGGTCTTGGCGAGATCGTCCAGGGAGTCCCCGGCCGCGTCGGTCTTGATCTCTCGGACACCTTCTTCGCCGCGGCACCGGCGGACTTCGGAACGGAAGCGATCGGCGATCGAGCCGAGGAGGATCCCGAGCCCGCTCGGATCAGTGTGTGCGCGTTCGTCCCACGCTCGATACTGCGCCAGCTTCGGGTGGGATCGGATCGCGTCCCAATCGAGGTCGTCGTAGCGAAGCGCGACTGACTCCTCGTCGTCGAGGGGTTCGGGCACCTTCCGCTTGAGCATCCGCCAAAGGCTGTGGCCGTCGACGATGAGCACTTCGTCGAGTTGGGTGAGGAGTTGCTCTAGCTCTTCGTCGTCGAGGTCGAAGTCACCGGCCTGCTTCAGCAGATCGGTTCGTCCCTGCCCGGATGACAGGGCGATCAACGCGTTGAGGTGGTAGGGGTACGCGGGGACGGTTCGTCGATCGGAGTCGAAGACGAAGGTGACTGCTGCGACGCTGCTGAGTTGGGCGGCGGCGGACTCGCCGAGAACTGCGGAGAACGGTGTCCTGCCGTCTCGTGGAGCATCGAGGCGCCACTCGACGTCCTCGACTTCTGACTCACCGACGATGAGGCCGGGAGGGGTGACAACTTCACCTTGGAAGATGCCGGTGAGCCGAGGCGGCACCCACGAGAGTTCTCGGGCGAAGAGCGCGTAGTCGTCTTCGTCGGGTTCATCGTCGTCTTGAGCGAGCGACAAGCCGAGCGACGAGACGTCCACGGGATCGGTGCTGACAACGAGGTCGGAGACCAGGTGGTCGAACGCACCCGAGGTTCCCTCGAACAGGTTCGCGGCCTCGATGTTGCCGGTTTGGCCATCCCGGAGGAGTGCGGGTGTCGACACGTTCGGGGAGCCCTGCAGGCAAACGTCTGACGAGTTCAAGCGTGCGACGATGAACTTGGCGTGGAGGAACGTGCCTCTCTCGTGCGCCTGAACGGCTCGGACCTCGACCTGACCTGGGGCTGTGGCCAGGATCTCGGACAATCGCTGCGGATCGACAGATGTGATCCGCTCTTGCAGGAGGACTCGCAACGACTGGGGCTGCGTACGACCGAGGAGTTCTGAGAGCGCCGAACATCGATGGTCGTAGAAGGGGGCGTGAACGACGAGTTCCCGTACCGGGCGGCCGTCGATGACTTCGACGAACTGGTCGAGCAGCGGCAGGTCCAGGTTGTGGCGCAGCGTGGACGTTGCCTCATCGACCGTGCCGAAGATCCATGGTGCGTCCTGCCAGGCCTGCTGAAGCCGGGGTCTCACGATCTCGTCGACGAGTCCGAGAGCGGTCACGTGTTCCAGGAAGTCCTTGGCCGCAACGAACGCATGGAGGTGAGTGGGGTCCGACTCGGACCAGCTGTAGGTGGCGAAGCACTCCCCTTGTGAGGCATACCCGCCCATACCGAGGTTTCCAGACCCCACCGCAAGCACTCCTCGGTCCTCGGCGAGGAGGAGGATCAGCTTGGCGTGAGCGGCGCCGCCGGCCAACCGCATCGGTGCGAGTACGTACGCACGGTTGATGTGACGGAGCGGGGTAGCGCTTTCGGCGAGGAACTTGCGCAGCAGTTGCCGACCGTCGGCGAAGATCAGGCGGTTCTTTGCCCGATCGATCTGGCGCCACAGGTCTCGCTCGTAGAAGGCAAGGTCAGCGCCGTAGGTCGTGATGATGACGCTGTCCCACGCCTCGTCAAACAGCGTTGGGACGCGGAGTCGGGGTGCCGTCACGCGCCCTCCGTAACGTCGCTCGTGTTGAACGCTCCAGACCGCGGCAGATCCCCGTCGGCCCGCAAGCGCTCGCCCTCCTCGGTCAGGCCGTGGTTCTCGACGTAGAGATAGCCGCTCCAGCCGAGCTCGTAGACGAAAGTGGCGACCGCGTTGAAGCGGGAGTCGTTCATGCCCACTTGGGCATCTTTGGGGAAGAAGCGCAGTCGCCCGGCCTCTCGTCGGAACCGGAACGTGTCGCCCGTGGTTGGGAGTTTGGCGGTGGCGACACGTTCGTGCTGGGCGATCACGTAGTCGAGTGTCAGCCAGCGGGCGACATCCCCGATGGTCTCGTTGTCATCGACGCGGGTCCGGAGGGCGTCGATGAATCGTTGCAGGCCGAGTCGATCTCGCCCTCCCTCGACCACCGGAAACCAATCAGCCGGTTCGACGACGGCGAGCTCGGGCGGCCAGAGGCGAGCGGCAACAAACGTTGCCAGTGTGAGCGCGGCGGCGAGCGCGTCAGGACCCTGTTCGGTGGTCTGGCGCCCGTAGCCGAGCCATTCGATGATCCGGTCCTCGGTGAGGTCACAGTCGAGGTCCCAACGATCATCGAGCTGACCAGTGACGCCACCAACCGTCCTGACCCACTCGAGCAGATCGCGGTAGGGCGTGTCAGCAGCCAGTCCGCCAGGTGGCAGGTCGACACCGACGGCTTTGGCGAAGGCTTCGAGGTCAATCGTGTCGATCGAAGCGATCAGGTCAGCCGTGGGAACCGGGTAGACGTCGCCATCGCGAGCAAGTCCCCAGTAGGACAGTCGTCGCCACATCTCGTTGATCGCTGCGTTGAAGTACTCGCGCGCCTGATAGAGGCGCCACTTGCGCGCAGTGCGGACGAGCGGTGCTGGCGGGACGAAACTGGGGCCGGAGGCGTTCTCGTCAGCGGCGTGGTCGGCGCCGAAGTAGACGAGGCGTCGGAACGACGATGCATCCACCGCGCTGGACTCAGTCTGGGCGGCCACCTCACAGAACATGCGCAGCGTCTGGCGACGCGCGTCAGCCTCGATCGGGTTGCCGTGGTGAAGGAAGGCATCGACGAGAAGCGGACGATCGAGCGCTGAGTCGTCGCGGAGGCGGCAGAAGCAGGCCAACTGTCCGTACTCGGCTGCGACCTCGTACGGAACCTCTTCGTCGTGCCGGTCGATCCAGTTGCGGTAGTAGTCGGTGTCGGCGATTACAGCCCGGAAGGCATCGGCGACGACCTGACCCTCAGGTGTGACTGCGTCGACGGGTAGCCCGAGTCGCGGGTCGGCGAGGCCCACCAAGCCAACGGTCTGCATGACGGTCGCGTAGTAGAGCCCGTAGCCGCCCATGGCGGACTCCATGTAGTCGAAGTGCGGGTCGAACCCAGCCGGCTCGTCGGCGACCACCCCTGCGATGCGTCGCGTGCCGATCGGCGTGCCGTAGTGGTCAGGGCTGTCGCAGAGCGAGCAGGCGACCGAATAGATGCACTCGAGCGGCCGATACCAGGATCGAAGCGCGGCCTTCGTCCTCGGCAGATCGTCGCGGCTCCAGAACTCGCTCAACACGAAGGCGTAGAAGGACCAGTAGCGGGGATGGATAGTCAACACGTTGATGCCCGGCGACAGTCTTGGAAGGATCCGGTCGGTGACGACGGAGCCGAGCCCGAGGTGATCCTGGCCGCCGCCGGGCTTGTACATCTTTTCCGTCCAGTACGGGACGCCGTCGACGAGCAGTTCAGGTGTCGACACAAGCGTCCTCAGTAGTACTCGCAGATGTAGCCGTAGGCCCTCTCGAAGAGGTCGGTGTCCTGGTGGAGCTTGTACTTGAACAGGGTCTTGCGGAGCGCCTTCTTGACTTCGCGTTCGCCGGCGTGAGTTGCCTGCCAACCGTCGAATCGGACGACCTTGACGATCTCATCGATGTCGTTCACGACCCGCTCGACAATGATGTGCGTGTCCTCGGTCCGGGCCTCCTTGAACAGTTCGGTGAGCGCCTGCTTGCCGCGCTCCTCCTCCTCGATCGGCGGCACCGACCGCTCGGTCTCGACGACATCTCGGGCAAGGTCGAGCAACGCCTTGAGGAACTCGACGCTCACGAGGAGCCCCTGCTCGTGACGGGCTCGCAAGTCCTCAAGTCGTTCGGCGAAGGCCTTGAACCGCGGGTCGTGGAGATGATTTCGCAGTCGCTTGGCGACCTTGATCTCGACCTCCTTCGCCTTCTTGTTCGGATCCGGTGTCCCGAGGATCGCCTCGAGCAGGTCGGCATCGACGACGAGCGTCTCCAAGTCGTCTCGAACGGCATCGACGTGAACGTTCTCGTGGATCAGTTCCGTGGTCTTGGCGCCGAGGCGATGCCAGAGCAGCTGCCCAGTCACCGAAACCGGCTTCACGGACTCGTAGACCTGGACGATCCAGCGGTAGTCGTCCTCGTAACCCGACAGGATCGCGTCAGGAGAGATTGCCTCCCAGAGCCTCATCAAGTAGCTGACGTCGGCCGCGTAGGCGTCCCGGGTCTCGTTGTCGGGCAGATGCTCTTGCGCTGCCATCAACCCCTCGTAGCCACCCACGGTTCGGTCGACGCCAGGGAAGTAGGCGAGACAGGCATCGACCGCGGGCGGCAGCTTCGCTTTCAGTTCGGCGATGTTGGTGATAACCCGGGTTATGCCTTCCTCATCGAACTCGAGCGCTTGCGCCACATCATCGAAGATGCCGAGGTAGTCGACGATAAGGCCGTGGCTCTTCTCCTGGCCGTACGGCCGATTGGTACGACAGATGGCCTGGAGCAGGTTGTGGTCGCGCAGCGGCCGGTCGAGGTACATCGTCTGCAGTATTGGTGCGTCGAACCCGGTGAGAAGCTTGGAAGTGACGATCAGGATCTTCAGCGGGTCACCCGGATCACGGAAGCGATCGAGCAGCTTCTCTTCGGCGTCCCGATCGCGCCGGTAGGGCGCGTACTCGTCTTCTCCGCTGTTCACCGACATCACGATGTCGGACACCTCAGTCGGCAGGTACTGATCGAGTGCCTCCTTGTAGAGCACGCAGCTCTCTCGGTCGAAGGTGACCACCTGAGCGCCGAAACCGTTTGGCGCGACCTTCTCCTGGAAGTGCTGGGCGATGTCGGCACAGACCGCACGAATCCGTTCGGGAGCCTTGACGAGGACGGCCATCTTCGCGGCCTGTTTGCCGAGCTGGTCCCGCTCCTCGTCGGTGAGGTCGACGGTGAGCTTCCCCCACTCCTCTTCGACGGCATCGTGGTCGATGTGGAGGTCGAGCAGGCGCGGTTCGAAGTGGAGTTCCTTGGTGGCACCGTCCCGGATCGAGTCCTCGAAGCCGTAGCGGCTCATGTAGCCGTTGAGATCCTCTTCAGCGCCGAAGGCGTAGAAGGTGTTTCGATCGGCACGGTTGATCGGCGTGCCGGTCAGCCCGAACAGGAACGCGTTCGGGAGCGCATCGCGCATCTTGCGGCCGAGGTCGCCCTCCTGTGTCCGGTGGGCCTCGTCGACGAGGACGATGATGTTGTCGCGGCCGTTCA
Source organism: Acidimicrobiales bacterium (assembly GCA_040219085.1). NCBI lineage: Bacteria > Bacillati > Actinomycetota > Acidimicrobiia > Acidimicrobiales > Acidimicrobiales bacterium. Next base: position 55,794 of record JAVJTC010000008.1, on the reverse strand, counting down.
GAACGCCTTCGGCCTCGCCGAACTTGTGAATCGTCGTGATGATGATCTTGCGAACGTCACGATCGAGTAGGCCTTCGAGGTCCTTTCGGTTCTCGGCCTTGACCAGGTTCTGGGCGTCGTTGGCGTAGAAGGTGCTGCTGATCTGGCTGTCGAGGTCGATCCTGTCGACGACGATCATGACTGTTGGATTGCGGAGTGCGGGATGGAGCCGGAGCTTCCGTGCTGCGAACAGCATGAGGAGCGACTTGCCAGAGCCCTGGAAGTGCCAGATCAAACCCTTCTTCGGGGCACCATCTACGACCCGCTGAACGAGCTTGTTGGCCCCTTCGTACTGCTGGTAGCGGGCGATGATCTTGATCCGCTGCGTGCCCTTGTGAGTTGCGAACGACGTGAAGTTGGCGAGGAGATCGAGCAACACCTTCGGTCGCAGCATCGAGTTGACAGCCGTCTCGATCTCAACCAGCGCAGGAAGTGAATCGTCCTCCTCGAGCCGCCACGGTCCCCAGAACTCCACCGGCATCCGAACGGCGCCGTAGCGGAGCTCTTTGCCCTCGGTGGCGATCGAGCAGAGGTTTGGCACGAATAGCTCGGGAACGTTGCGCTCGTAGTCGTCGTGGACCTGCAACGCCCCGTCGAGCCAGCTCTGACTCGCACGCACGGGCGTCTTGGCTTCGATGACGACCAGTGGGATCCCGTTTGTCAGAAGCACGAGGTCGGCCCGCTTCTCGGCCTTGCCGGCGCGGAACGTGTACTGCTGCGTGACCACGTACTGGTTCTGCTCGAGATCCTCGAAGTCGATCAGCTTGATCGTGACGTGCTCGCCGTTGCTTCCGAAAGGCCGCGACTTCTCCCCCAGGAGCCACGAGGCAAACTCCTCGTTCGCCTGCACCAGGCCGTCGTCCCGAACGCCCATGGTGATCGCCCGCAGCTCGTAGATGATCTCGTCTGCCCGATCGGGATCGGCCGAAATCGACGGATTGAGTCGGATCAGTGCGTCGCGGACCTGGTCCTCGGCGAGCACCTCGTGGGTCTGCCGGTGCAGGTTCTGTGGCGAGAGGAAGTGCCAACCGAGGCCGGAGACCTGGCCGTTCCGCCGCGCGAACCCAGGCCCGGCTGCGGTGTAGTGAGTGACGCCGCCGCAGAGTTGGTCTCGGACGAAGGCTTCGACGGTGTTGGCCTCGTTGAAAGTCATTGTTCCTCGCCTTCGAGTGCCTTGGTGAGGAGAGCCGTTCGGACGGAACGCGCTTGGTGAACCCGGGCCTGCAGAGAAGTGGAGGTCTCGTGAGCCCGATCGAAGGCATCAACGACCTCGGTCGCCGTCGATCGGTCACCTGGATACGGAATCATCAACGCAAGAATCTTCTTCTGCGAGATGTTCTTCATAGCGCTCCCCGTCCCCGTAGCGCGCGACACAATCTGGTGACGCACATCGGTGGATTGCAGTACGTGCCAGAGCAATCGCGAATCCACGTCGGGACGCGGCACGAGCCGCAGCGTCTTGTCACTGAGCATCAGGTTCTGATAGTCACGATCAACCAAGCAGGACTCACCGACAAGCTCGGACGTATTGGCTCGCGACATGAGGAGATCGCCGGCAGTGAGTGCTACCGAGTCGTCAAATCGATCTGGCTCAGAGAGGACCTTGGCTTCTTCAGACCTAAAGCCATCTGGGTCTATCGCGCTCACCTTCAACACTGCGGGTTGACCGCCCGCCCATGCTTCGTCAATGCCGACGAGACTCTTACCGGCAGTGATCCCCGTGAGAAGCTCTCCAAGTGGCACTGGCGCCGAGCCGAACCGCTCGGCGTGCTGCTCGATGAGGCTGCGCCACAGGCCCCGCCCCCGGCGTTTCAGCGTCGTCAAGCGGTCGACACACCCGTCCGCCGCCTCAAGAGCTGTCACGACACGGCGCTGTTCATCGACCGACGGTAGATGGAACTCGAACCAGGCCAAGTCCGAGAAGTTGACGTAGGGATTGACGGAACCCTTGGACTCGCGGACTGAGTGCTCTGTGAACCGCTCACTCTGCAGAACCAACGGTAGGTACCCAGGCAGCAGGACCATCGGGTCAACTGTCTCAAGAACGAAGGTCGTGTTCGAGGTTACGCCTTCGAAGTCAGCAACCGCGACCTTCCGCAGATAGGTCCGACGAGACCCATAGAGGACCTGCCCTGGTCGAAAACGCATGTGGAATGCGGGTCCTAGGTAGCCGTCTCCGACTCGGCCCCGCCGTCCGAGCCTGAGGTCACCGCTATTCATGTGCGCGCCTGCCACGTACCACTGCAGGTTTGCCTTGTCTGGATCAACGCGATCCTTTACGTGACGCACAACCTCGCCGAGGCAGACCTGTTGTGACGCCGCCGTCATCGCTGCGCCCTCAGATCGGCCCGATCGCGACTGAAGTCTTGGACAAAGTGATCCAAAGACATCCACAGCGTTCGGCCGTCGCCTTCGAACCTCTCCCACATCTCCGGAAGTTCCGAGACGGCGGAGCCCCTTTTCGCCGAGCGCTCAACGTAGTGATGGACACTCAGGTCGCCACCGTTGGCCAAAATGTCTGCCGTTCGTGCGACGGCCGTGAAGCCAGGTTCGGTCTGGAAGTCCTCATAGGCCTTAAGGATTCGCTCCCGATGGTCCGGGAGAAGATAACTCTGACCCCCCTCTCTAATTACCTCATGCGGCGCATCTATAAATAGCGTCCGCTCTTTGGTACGCGATGGCTTAGTGGCCCGACAGATGACGACACAGGCCTCCATCGGAGAGTTGTAGAAGAGGTTGGCGCCGAGCCCTAGGACACACTCGACCATGTCGGTCTCGACAAGCCTGCGTCTCAGCTCCGCCTCGTCCTTGCGGAAGAGCACGCCGTGCGGAAACAGGATCGCGCACCGCCCGGTCCTCGGGTCCATGCTCTTCAGGATGTGCTGGAAGAACGCGTAGTCAGCCCGACCCTGCGGCGGCGTTCCGAGGAAGTTCCGGCCCCAGGGATCGCTCTGCCAAGCGTCTCGATTCCACTTCTTGATCGAGTACGGCGGGTTGGCGAGCACGACATCGAACGTTCTCAGGCGATCCCCTTCGAGCAAGGCCGGCTCGTGGAGCGTATTGCCACTGCGGATGTCGAAGTCCGACACGCCGTGCAGCACGAGGTTCATGCGAGCGATAGCTGCTGAGATGTTGATGAGCTCCTGTCCGTAGAGCCCCATCGTGCGGGTGTCGCCACCGTTGCGCTTCACCTCAGCCAGGCAGGAGATAAGCATGCCGCCGGTGCCGCAGGTCGGGTCGTAGATGGTCTCGCCTGGCTGGGGCTCGAGCATCTGGGCCATGAGATGGACGAGCGTTCGGTTGGTGTAGAACTCCTGCGCCGTGTGCCCGCTGTCGTCGGCGAACTGCTTGATCAGGTACTCGTAGCCGTTGCCGAGTTCGTCCTCCGGCACGTTCTCGAGGCTGAGCGTGTGTTGCGAGAAGTGTTCGATCAGGTTCTTGAGGGTCTCATCCGGCATCTGCGCCTTGTCCGTCCAGGCGGCGTTGCCGAACACGCCCTTGAGGCGCTCGGGATTGGCGGCCTCGATGGCCTGGAACGCGTTGAGCAGCGCCCGACCCACGTCTCGTGACGCGTTGCGGGCGTCCTTCCAGTGCGCTCCGTCAGGGATGACGAATCGATCGTTCGCCGTCGCAGTTGCGTACCCCTCGTCGGACGTCTCCCCGAAGGCCTCGCGGTAGTCCCCGTCCCAGACATCGGAGAGCCGCTTGAAGAAGAGCAGCGGGAAGACGTACTGCTTGTAGTCGCTGGCGTCGATGAGGCCTCGGAGCAGAGTGGCCGCTCCCCATAGGTAGGACTCGAGCTCCTTCTGCGTCATCGGGCTGTTCATTCGAGCCACCCTCCCTCGGTGAGGACGGTTCGTAGGTGGTCCTCGGCGGCGCGGGCCTCGGCGAGCGCTGACTTAAAGGCGTCGATCGCCTCGGGTAGCGGCAGAACGTCTTCACCGATCGGCGGCAGGACGTAGTGCGAGATGTTAAGGGTCCAGTCCTCTTCCTCGATCTCGGCGAGCGTGACAACTTTCGCCCGGTCCTCGACGTCCTCGAAGGCCTCGAACCACTTGACGATCTGTTCGGCGTGCTCCTCGTCGAGGAAGTTCTGCGCTTGGCCCTTGCGGAAGAGGCTCGACGCGTCGACGACCAAGACCTTGTTCTTGCGCCCCTCGGGCTTGTGGTGCCGGAGCACCATGATCGAGCCGGCGAGCTGGGTGCCGTAGAAGAGGTTCGGCGCAAGACCGATGACGGCCTCGATCAGGTCTGCCTTGAGCAGTGCTGTCCGGATCTTGCCTTCGGCGCTCTTCCTGAACAGCGCGCCCTGCGGGAGTACGACAGCCATTCGGCCGTCACCGGTCTCGGCCATCGACGCGATCATGTGCTGGACGAAGGCGTAGTCGCCGTACCCCTTCGGGGGGAGTCCGTACCTCTTCCGGCCCCACGGGTCGTTCCCCCACACCTCCCGACCCCATTCCTTGAGGGAAAATGGTGGATTGGCGATCACGCAGTCGAAGGTCGCGAGACCACCGGCGCCATTGGTGAAGGCCGGCTCGCGAAGAGTGTCCTCGCGGGCGATCTGGAAGTCCTCGATGCCATGGAGGACGAGATTCATGCGGGCCACGGAGGACGTCGTGAGGTTCTTCTCTTGCCCATACACCTTTCCGTAGAACGTTCGCGGGTCTCCTCCGTTGCGCTTCACGTGGTCGATGGCGGCAAGGAGCATGCCACCCGTCCCGCAGGCCGGGTCATAGATCGATTCGCCCTCCTTGGGGTCGAGGATCTCGATCATCATCCGCACCACGCTGCGCGGTGTGTAGAACTCGCCGGCCTTGTTCCGGCGGGTCACGTCTGCGAACTTCGCGACAAGGTACTCGTAAGCGTCACCGAGCACATCGGTGTCCACGGCTTGGTTGCCGAGCTGGATCGAAGAGAAGCCTTCGATCAAGTCCTTAAGGAGCTCGTCGGTGAACTTCTCCTTGTTTCCCCAGTCCGCCGCGCCAAAGACGCGGTACAGGGTGTCGGGGTTCGCGCGCTCGATCTCCTGCATCGCATGCTGCAATGCGCTCCCGACATTGGCGGGTGTCTCGCGAATGTCACGCCAGTGGCAGCCCTCCGGGACCTGGAAGCGGTGCACCTCCGGGAACAGTGCGGGATCTTCGTCGCCGTACATCTCCGCAGCCTCAACGGTCTCCTCGTCCCAGACGTCGGAGATCCGCTTGAAGAAGAGCAGCGGCAGGATGTAGCCCTTCCAGTCGGTACGGTCGACCGCGCTCCCTCGCAAGATGTTGGCCGCGTCCCACAACTTCGACCGGAGCTCACTGGCGCTGGCGGCCGAGCTACTCATTGGCCAGACCCCCCTTTCGGAAGCTTCGGCCGTCGAGGGCCAGCGGACCTCCCGGGGCGAATCGCCATGTCGGGTTTCAGAGACGGCGCCGGGGCAACCCCCGCAGCTCGCTCGGCGGCACCAACGACGATCTCGGCTGCAACGTCACAGTACTCCTTGAGAGATCGTGCGAGCTGTTCGGCCGCTTCGAGCTGAGCGAAGCCGCGACGCAACTCGTCGAGAACAGCTCTCCTCCCACTGGAGGGCGGCAGTGGAACGTAGAACTCCTCGACGTCCTGGGGCTTGAGCGATGGCATGACATCGCCATGTGCGAACCGCTCGGCAAGCGTCGCGAACTCGCGGCCGCGGAGCCACAGGAACAACCACCACTCGAGTTGCTCGTCCGGCTCTCGCAGGGTTACGAGGAGCCCTCGACGCACCGGGGAATCGACATCGGCTCCCCGAACGACAGTGAGTCGTCGGCCGAAGTCCACGACGATCCCTTCAGAATCCAAATCGGCAAGCTCCTCCTCGTCGATCTCGAAGCGGTTGACCGATGCGACATCACCTAGCCGCACACGCTCCGCAGAGGTGACATGAGGAATCGCTCCGACTGCCTCGGAGTCACTCAAGCCAGAGATCGCGTCACCAACCTCTCGCTGCAACTTCTCGAGTTGCTGAACCTGCGCTTCCAACGCTGCGAGACCTGGGGCTTCAGGCATGGGCAGGTACCGAGAAGTCGACAGCGGTGCGGCCTGATGGATCTCCTCGACCGGTACAGCTACTGCCTCGAGAAGCGGGTCATCGATCGGCTCACCTTTCCGCCACCGCTCAACCGTCGCCACGATGCTGTCGACGTCGCTCTGATCCAAGCTCGTTCCCCGACGATCCCTGTCGCCAAGCCTGGTTGCGTCCATGAGGAGAACCTCAGTGTCTTCCCGCTCTGCACCCGGCCCGCGAAGTAGCCACACGACGGTGCCAACCGCGGCGTGGGGTCGGAGCCCGTTTGGCAACTCGATGACTGCTTCGACGAGCCCTTCCGAGAGGAGCGCCTGGCGGATCTCAAGCTCGCTTCCTGATGGACGAAGCGACCGCGGAGTCAAGGCCACGACTGCGCGGCCTGTGGACTTCAACATGCTCAACACCAGCTGGATCCAGGCGTAGTCGGCGCTCTTGTGCGGGGGAACGCCCCAGCGCCACGTATCACGCCGCATCACGTCGGCATCGCCCCACTTATTCATCGAGAGCGGCGGGTCTAGGAGTACCAGATCGGCATCTGGCCATTCGCCGGGATCCCTCTTGAACGCGTCGCCATCGATGAGATCCGCTCTGACGCGGTTGAGGAGGAACTGCGCTCGTGCCTGCAGGAGGACAGACGGGTTCCGGTCCACGCCGACCATCGTCGTCGGTTCGCTCGGCGCGGACTCACTGGTCGCCCAAAGCAAGAGGAGGCTTCCCGTTCCGCACGCAGGGTCGATGACGGTCCCGCCCGTCGGACCAGCCAGTTGTGCCATGAGGTAGGCGAGGCTGTCAGGAGTCGTGTACTCGGCCGCATGGCGGTCGAGACGAAGCAGCCGCGTCGTTGCTTCGTGCCACAGGCCGTAGCGCGTGTCCTCGGACGCAGCCGCTTGGAGCTCCGCTACCCAAGATCTCAGCGCGAGCGGGTCGGGGAAGGGGTCCGGCGCGAGCCGATCCAACAGCCCGCTCAATGAGGGATTCCTGGCTTCGATCTCCTCAGCTACCTCCTGCAGCCGCATTGGCAGCTCTTCGTCAGGAGCGCCTCGAACCACTGGCCAACGGACCTCCTCGGGCACGTCCAAGTCGCGGAGGTCGACGGGCCCGGTGGGCTCAGGCTCATCGCCGACATCGCAGAGCTCCAAGTAGACGAGCCAGGAGCGGACGACATCGGCGAAATCCTCGGCCGGCGCGGATCCACGCACCGCGTCCGCCACGTACCACAACAGGCCACCCCGTGGAACCGGGCGCTCGATTCGACCGCTCGACAACAGCCAGTCCTCGACCTCGTGCCAGTCATACAACGAGGTCGAACCACGGACGTGCCTCGGCTCCGGGAAATCATCATGTCGACGTACCCAGTTCGAGACGGTCGATCGTCCGACCTCTGCGAGATCAGCGATGTCCGACGCGGCGACGAGTACCGGCTCTTCGGGGGACATCAGGCCGCAACCGCCGAGATCGCAGGCTCGTCGCCGGGATCACTACGCAGGTACTCGACCTGCCCGCCACAGGCGAACCCGAGCCGACGAGACAGAGACTCCCGAACCGCGACGACAGTGACCTGGATTCCCGCCTCGATCAGCAAACCGACGTGTTCCGCGAAGATGCCGTCTCCCGACGCAACCACCACGTGGTCGAACCGTTCAGCCACCCGCTCCGTCCAGATGACCCCGATCAGAGCCATGTCGGCCCCATCGCACCCGGATCGCCACACGCGACGAGCACCGGGCCGGTCCCACCCGAAACCCACGTGCGGGGCGGCGAGGTGGCTGCTGGCCAACACGACGTGGTCGGACGGGTCGACATCAACGGTCGCCTCGTAACGTCGGCGCACTGACCGAACATCTGCCTCGGCGGGCAGTGGGGTCTCACACAGGTTCTCGACGTCGAGGAGATGGATGGTGCGGCTGCGGGAGGGGCTCCTGGTCATGGGTCCACTGTAACTGACATTGTCTCAGTCGTCAACTGTGTATTGAATTCACACCCTTCGCTCCTGATTCCACGCGGAGACTTGACTGCGGAGCCACATCTTGCAGCGCCCCTTGCCCAGGTCGACTACGGGCCGAGGCATGTTGGGATACCGCCGTTGGTACAGCGACACGGTGTTCCGCTGGGCGAGCCCAAGCAGATCCGCGACTCCTTGCGCGTCGATGAGGTCATCAACGTCTACGTACGGTCCCATCGTGACGAGCCTACATGTGTTGACAACTGTCACAGGGTGAGCCTACGCTTGTAGGCACATATCAGAGAAGTGGCCCCGGCGGTGCGCCAACACCCCGGGGCCCGGCCAGAACCCCTTGGAGGTTCCGACATGGACGAGCGTACGCGCTCTCAAGCCGTCGCCTTGGGCGACATCGAGTCACGCCTGACTCTCACCGTCGAAGAGGTCGCCTCGCTGCTGAGCCTCGGCCGCTCGGCGACCTACGAGGCGATCCGCCGGGGCGAGATCCCATCACGCCGCCTGGGTCGACGGGTCCTCGTCCCCGTGCCCGCACTGCTCGAGTGGCTCGGCGCCTCGGCGCCGGCCGCGTGAGGGGCGGCTGCCATGCAGGGACACGTCCGCAAGCGCACGCACACCACCAAGGACGGCCGCCAGAGCGTCACCTGGTACGTCGTCGTCGACATCGGCCGCGATGAGAACAACCGGCGTCGCCAGAAGTGGCACGGCGGTTTCCGCACCCGCAAGGAGGCTGAGGTCGCCCGGGCGAAGATCGTCGCTGACCTCCACGACGGCACCTACACCGAGCCGAGCCGCCTGACGCTCGCCGAGTGGGTCAAGGCGACCTGGCTGCCGACGGTGAAGACCCAGGTGAAGCCGAGCACCTTCGAGTCGTACCGGCGAAACATGGACCACCACGTCCTCCCCCACCTCGGCTCACGACGTCTGCGGGACGTAACGCCGAGCCAGCTCAACTCGCTGTACGGCGAGCTCCTCGAGAGCGGCCGGCGCAACGGCGACGGCGGCGGGCTCAGCCCGAAGACCGTCCGGTACATCCACACGATCGTGCACAAGGCACTTGCGGACGCGGCGGACGACGGCCTCATTGCCACGAACGTTGCAGAGCGGGCGAAACCGCCTCGACCCCGGGCGACGAACCCGACCGAGATCCGGTTCTGGCAGCCCGACGAGCTCCGGGCGTTCTTCGAGGTGATTGCCGGGCACCGGCTGGAGGGGGCGTGGCATCTGGCTGCGATGACCGGGATGCGCCGGGGCGAGGTCCTCGGGCTGCGCTGGCGAGACCTCGACCTCGATCGATCTCGGCTCCACGTGCGCCAGGCGCTCGTCTCGGTGGCCTACGAAGTGCTCGTGTCGAGCCCGAAGAGCCATCGGGCCCGGGTGATCGACCTCGACCCAGGAACCGTCGAGCAACTCCGCCTCCACCGCAAGCGCCAGGACGCCGAGCGGAGCGAGTGGGAGGCCGACTACGAAGACCAGGACCTCGTCGTCTGCAAGGAGAACGGCACGCCGCTGCACCCGCAGACGTTCAGCCAGGCCTTCGAGCGGATCGTCGACAAGACCGACCTACCGAGGATCCGTCTCCACGACCTTCGTCACACGCACGCCACGGTCGCCCTGCGGGCCGGCGTCCCGGTGAAGGTCATCAGCGAGCGCCTGGGCCACGAGAACCCGGCCTTCACGATGAAGCAGTACGCACACGTGATGCCCGGCATGCAGGCGGAGGCGGCGAAGCTCGTGGCCAGGCTGGTCGGACCCGGCTAGCCACATGGCGTCTCGGACGGGGACCCGCCGTACGATCATGGAATGACAGAGCTAGAACCGGCGGCCACGACGTCAACCGAACTGGAGAAGCTGGAGGAGTTCGAGAGTGCGCTTCTCACAGCACTTGGCTCGGTCGGGCTGCCGACCGAAGGCGTGTTGGTCGACATGGAGCAGCGCCACCGGGTGTTTCGCAACTTCCCAGACGCAATTGCGCTTCTCGACGGTCCACGGCTCGGAGAATCGATGTACCTCTCCAAGATGCTTGCGGCCACCGGTGCCGGTTTGTTCGACGCCGCCTTGAATTACCTCTGGGATGAGACGATCAGCGAGCTCCGGCGCCGCATCGCCCTCTACGACATCGCCTACTTCTTCGACATCGCTGTCTCCTCGCCCGACCGCCGCAAGGGCTTGAAGGACGAGTCCGACCTCGACCAGGTCTCAGACCAGGAACTCATCAAGGCTTCTCGCGACATCGGCCTTATTTCGGACATCGGCTATCAGCAGCTCGATCTGATCCGCTACATGCGCAACTACGCGAGCGCAGCACACCCCAACCAGAACGAGATCAACGCCTACCAACTGCTGGGTTGGGTCGAGACGTGCATCAAGGAAGTCATCACGCTTCCTGAATCACATCTCGTTGCCGAGACGAAGCGTCTTCTACACAACGTCCGCAACGGCTCGATCACCGCGGACAATGCTGCAGCAACTGCAGAATTCTTCTCGGAACTCCCCGCGGAGCCCGCAGACAATCTGGCTGCTGGCTTCTTCGGCATCTACGTCGAGCCTGGGGCAGACGAACACGCCCGCGATGCCGTGCGGCTCCTCATGCCGCGGCTCTGGCCACACGTTTCTGACAACCAGCGACACGCGTTCGGCATCAAGCACGCAAAGCATGTGGCGAATGGCGACACCGAGCGAGCCGGCCGAGCGCGAGAGGTCCTTGACGTCGTAGGAGGCGCTGCTTACCTGACGGATCAGGTAAGGGCGGCAGAGATCGCATCCGCCATCGACGATCTGTTGTCGGCTCACCGCGGCTTCAACAACTTCCACACCGAGCCCGGACCGGCCCGGCGGCTCGACGGTCTGACCGCCGAACCTGTGCCCGAGTCCGTTCGCGAGCCGTATGTTGCAGCCGTCGTGGAGTCCTTCCTCACGAACGGCAACGGGGTGGCCTGGGCTGCGGATAGCCACTACGCCGCCATCATCTCTCGCTTCGGACCTCGAGAGGCGGAGATCGCACTGCTTCAGCTCTTCGATCCGACCATTGCGAGCAAGCTCCGGTGGTCGACGGCCCAGTCGAAGTTCCTCGAGCTGCTCTCGTTGCTCGACCCCAAGATCACCACGCCGGCGGCTCGAGACCTGGTCGACGGAGTCCAGAGCTTCACAGCTGGACCAGACAAGATCTCGAAGGACTCCGACTTGCGGCGGTTGGCCGAGCGGTTGCGCTGACCGCGTTTGACACCGGTTTGACACGGCTCGCCGGCGGCAGCAATCGCAAGAACGACGAAGGCCCGGAAACCTTAGGGTTTCCGGGCCTCGCGGTTGGTGGCGGGGGCAGGATTCGAACCTGCGACCTTCGGGTTATGAGCCCGACGAGCTACCAGACTGCTCCACCCCGCGTCGATTGGTGGACCTCAGATCGTACGCCCATCCCGCAGTTTCGACAACCGCGTTCAGCTCCGATGAACGCCCATCGAGAACAACCGGGTCGGGCCGTCGTGCAGATCATGCGGCAGCTCGCCGTCGACGATCGCTCCCACCTCGCACCGCACGAGCTGCGGCTCACCACCGATGGCCGTGACGAAAGCCGTGTCGGCGGCGTCGCGGCCCGTCGCTATCCGCACCAGCGACTGACGGGGCGCCATCCCGGTGGCGTCCACCACGACCCAGTCGCCGTCGATGTGGGCCTCCACCACGGCGTGGAAGTCCATCGGCTCGAGGCCGGGGGCGTACACGGCGACGAGCCGGGCCGGGATGTCCAGAGCCCGCAGAACGGTGATCATCAGATGGGCGAAGTCGCGGCACACACCCGCCCCGGCTTCCAGCGCGTCCGTCGCCGTCTCCGTCGGGCCACCCGCCCCGATCTCATAGTCGAGACGCTGCGCCACCCAGTCCCGCACCGCTCGGACGGTGTGCCAGGAATGCGGCGGAGCCCCGAAGTCGGAAACCGTGAAGCCATCGGTGCGATCCGACGCGCAGTACCGACTCGGACGGGCATACACGATCCTGTCGAGATCAGCTGCGGGCGCCGGGGTCGACTCGGCCGCCACCGTGATCTCGGCGCGGTAGGCAACCTCGAGAGCACCCGGCGGCGACCTCACGATCTCGAGCAGCGTGCCGTGATCCGCCTCGATCCGATCCACCTCGAGGGGCCGCCCGTCGACCGTGACGTTCAGTTCCTCCAAACGGCGGACGCCCGCGTCAGCAGCGGGGGCGATGGCGAGCACGAATGTGGCCGGCTCCGCGACGGCGAAGCCGATATCGCACCGCACCTGCCAGCCGCTGAATATGGGCGCTACGCCAGCGGGACCTCTGCGATCAACCATCCTCGGCCTCTGATCCGCTCCGCAGGATCTCCTCCTGCAGGGCTCGCAGGACTGGAAGCGCCACGTGATCTCTCGGCCGGTCAGCGGCCTCCTTGGAACGGATGATGTCGGCCAGGGATGCCACCCGGATGCGGCGACCGAAGACCTCGAACGTCACGGCCGCGGCGTCGATCTTCGCGAAGCCCTCGAGTCCGGCGGGTTCGAACGTCAGGTCCAGGTCGCCGCAGCGAGTGGTCATGTTCAGCATCGCCATCGACGCGAGCAGGGCCGGGTGCGGGTCGAAGGTGAAGCCGTCCGGGGAGTCATCCGTACGCAGGCAGGCACCCAGGTCGACGAGGGCGGCGCTGAGACGCCGAAGATTCTCGGGATCTCGGGACGGGACGACATCGGCGTCGTTCGTCATCACGGTCGAACCGTGCAGCACCCCGGCGAGGCCGCCGATGAGGACATAGTCCACGCTGTGGTCAGCAAGCACGGCGAAGAGGCACTCGGGGTCGAGTGGCGCAGGCATCAGGCGACCCGGCGGGCCCCGCTCACGGTCCGACTGACGTTGACCACCGAGGCGAGTCGCTGTTCAGGGGTCATCGCGAGCTGTTGGCGAATCTGGGCCCGGTCGACATCGTCGGCCTCTACCACCACGCCGAGGCGCCTCCCGCATGCCGCGACGATCCGTCCCAGAGTCGACAGCCGCGGCTCGTCGAGCCCCCGCTCCCACCTCGACACCGCTGACTGGGTCGTCCCCAGCCGTGAGGCGAGCTCGCTCTGAGTCAGCCCGGCATCTCGCCGAGACCGACGGATGAGATCTCCGAGGTCTGCTGTCCTCACAGGGATGACTGTCGCCATACACCGATTATAGTGGTTTCGCTATGCTATAGATAGCGGATCCGCTCTCTCGGGGCCGTCGCCTACGGGAAAGATGCCCGGCATCACGACGAACCCGGGGATCCGCCGCACCCGGTCCGTCCAACGCCGCAGGGCGGGATAGTCGAGCCGGGAGATGCCACCCTCCTCGGACAACATCACGTCCGGGAAGATGGCGATGTCCGCGATGGTCGGATGCTCGGCCCCGGCCACCCAGCCGAGGCCGTCGCGCTCGCGGAACCACAGGTGCTCATCGAGCACCCGGAACAGGCGGTGCGCCCCCGCCCGACACTCCTCGATGTCGAAGTCGTAGCCGAGGTTCACGTGCAGACGCGCCGCCGAGGCCGTATTGGTGGTCGCCTCTGCGAACAGCATCCACTGCGCCGTCTCCCCGAGCAGTTCCGGTTCGTCCACCGGGTACCACCGACGTGACGGGTCGTACTTGGCCGCGAGGTACACGAGGATGGCGTGGGCGTCGCGCAGGCTGTAGTCGCCGTCCACGAGGACGGGGATGTGACCGAGCGGGTTGATCTCAGCGAACTCCGGGGACTTGTGCTCGCGCCCCGGATAGAAGTCCACGGGGACCGATTCGTAGTCGACACCGAGGATGCCCATCATCAGCCGCTGCTTGTAGCAGTTGACCGAGAGCTCCCAGTCGTAGAGGCGGATCACGACGCGCCCCTATTCATCGAGCCGCTACACATCGAGCACCAGCCGGTCGCCCCGTGCCCGCGACACGCAGACCATCATCCGGTCGCCCCGGGCACGCTCGCTCTCGCTCAGGTAGACGTCCTGGTGGTCCGGCTGACCCTCGATGACAGCGACCGAACACGTCCCGCACGCTCCCTGCTCGCACGACGACGGCACCGCCACGCCGTTCTCGCGCATGACCTCCAGGATCGTGGATCCCGCCGGCACTGTCACCGTGAGCGCCGAACGCGCCAGGCTCACCTCGAAGGTGGACGAGACGTCGATCTCGGTCGTGTTGGCGAAGTACTCGAAGTGAACCGCCTCGTCGGCCCAACCGGCGGCGGCCGCGAGTGACCGGGCGGCGTCGAGCATCGGCCCCGGGCCGCACACGTAGACCTGATCGGTCGACGCGGGTTCCGCGAGCAACTCACCGAGGGTCACGCCCGTCGCCGCCGGGTCGAGTCCGAGATGGGTGTGCACCGACGACCCGAGCGTTTCGAGCACATCGGCGAACGGGAGGTGCTCGTCGCTCCGAGCGAAAATGTGGAGTTCGAAACCCGCCCCCATGCGATGCAGCGCCCGCGCCATCGCGAGCAGCGGCGTCAGCCCGATCCCACCGGCGATGAGCACCGTCCGCGGCGAGTCTCGCCGCAACACGAAGTTGTTGCGCGGTTCGGAGATGGCGAGGACGTCGCCCTCACGCACGGTGTCGTGCAACGCGACAGACCCACCGCGGGACTCAGGCTCGCGCTTCACGCCGATCACATAGCTCGCCGTGTCGCCCGGGCCGTTGGTGAGCGAGTACTGCCGCACCAGGCCGTTGGGTAGGTGGACGTCGATGTGCGCCCCCGGCTGATGCGTGGGCAGAGGATCGCCGATCGACTCGAGGTCGAACGCCATCACCTCGGCCGAAGTCCGCCACTTGCGCGCGACCCGCACCCGCAGCGGCGCGGTGCGGCCCGCAACCGGCGGTGCCGGATCGGCCACGTGCACCGGCGCCCGTTCGAGCAGGACCTCGTAGGGCTCGGGGCCAGGCAGCGTCCGGGCGATCTCCTCGACGCTGGTCCGCAGCGTCTCCAGGGCTGTGGCGTGGTGGCGCCGGACGGCCCTCAGATCGGCGGCGTCGACCACGCCGGCCAGCACCGGCCTGACCACGCAGTGCGCCGCGTCCACGGGTTGCACGAAGACCACGACGCTGGACTCGGCCGACCCGTCCGACGCGGTCAACGCGACGGTCAGCGGGCCGATCTCCACGACGTCGACCCCCACCGGCTCCCCTGACGGAGACCCGACCGGAGCGAAACGCAGCGACCCGAGCTCAGCCATGACCAGGTCAGCGGGAGCGTCGAAGGGCAGGTGACGCAGGTCGGTATGACCGCCCTCCAGAACCGCGACATCGGGTACCTCGCCGACCGGATCCTCACCGGTCCACACGAGCCCGTAACGCTCGACGGCCGGGAACGTCCGGTTGCAGATGGTCCGCGCCGGCGCGTCGGCAGGATGGGCCGGGATGTAGGTGCACCCTGCGCTGCGACTGGCGTAGCGCCACCCGTGGTAACGACAGACCAGCTCGGTGCCGTCGTTGGTCCCGATGGACAAGCGCACGCCACGGTGCAGGCAGCGGTTCTCCCACACGTTGACGAAGCCGTCGTCGGCACGCCACGCGACGAGCTCTCGGCCGAGGAGCTCACCCTGGAAGGCGTGCCGCGGTGGCAGGTCCGTGCCTGCCGCCACCGGATGCCACGCCGCCCGCAGTTCGGTGAGCACGGCGCTCACGCGGGAATCACCCCGTATGTGACGCCGAGGTCCGACAGCCAGCGGCGGTACGCGATCGCCGAACGGTCCGCCCGGATCGGCGTCTCGGCCCTCGGGTCCAGTGGCAGCCGCTTCGGGTACTGGTTCTCGAGGATCGGCTTGTCCTGACCGAAGATCGTCTGCTGGAACCGGCGGATCCCCGCGTCGGCGGAGACGTCGTCGACGAGGCTCAGAAACAGGTGTGCGCGCACGAACTCCTCACCCACGGGTTGCACGAAGATGCCGATCGCGTCCATGCGGCCGTCGTCGGTGGGCGCCGACTTGTAGAGCATGGCGCACGCCGGGTGCGGCACCCGGTACACGTAGTCGACGACCGTGCCGTCAGTGGAGGCCGCCGCCGCGAGCGGCTGGTAGAAGCGGCAACCGGTCGCCCAGATCTCGCCGTCGCGCATCTCGATCGAGTACTCCGCGACCTCCGTGTACGGTTCCGCGCCCAGCACGCCGGTGTGGACGTACGGGAAGTGGGCCATGTCGAGGAAGTTCTCGATCGCCCGACCCGTCGACGTCGCGATGCCGATCGTCGCCGCGTTCAACGTCCGCCGGTCGGCCTCGTCGACTTCCGGCACCGCGAACAGCTCTGGCGGATCACCGACGCTCGTCCACAGGTAGCCGAAGTCTTCACGGACAGGGAGCGGCTCGGCGCCCCTCGAACCTGCCGCGCGCCAGGCGACCGGCCCGCCGCTGCCGTCGACGCCGAAGCCGACATCGACACCGAGGAGGACCGTCGCCGCCGGCGTGTCGGCCGGCACCTCCTCGAGCGCGGCGATCGCGTACCACTGGTCCACCATCGCCGGATCGGCGCAGACGTCGCTGGCCGCTGCGGTCACGGAGTCGCGGCTTCCAGCCACTCGCCTGCGATCCGCCGGTGAGTCCCCAACATCTCCTCCACCCCGTCGACGGTCAGCCGGCCCTCGGCCACGATCCGCCGGCCGTGCACGATCGTCTCCTGCGCGCGCACCGGACCGCAGCGCAACAGCGCCTCGACGGGATCCGACAGGGCCCCGGCGAACGCGATCGGGTCGCGGTCCCACACGACGAGGTCGGCGACCTTGCCCAGAGCGAGCGAACCGATGTCGTCACGACCGAGGCACGCGGCCCCGCCGAGGGTCGCCATCTCGAGGACCTCGCGGGCGCCCATCGCCTCCGGGCCGCCCCTGAGGCGGGCCAGCAGCAACGCCCCGCGCGCCTCGAGCCACAGGGACGCGCAGTCGGTCGACGCCGAGCCGTCGCAACCGATGCCGACCGGCACACCCGCGTCGCGCATCTCACGCACAGGCGCGAGACCCGCACCGATGAGCTGATTGGACGAGGGGCAGTGCGCCACCCCGGTCCCCCAGGCAGCGAGGCGACCGATCTCCTCCTCGTTCGGGAAGACACAGTGGGCCACCCACGAACGGTCCGAGCCCCAGCCGACCTCCTCGAAGTGCTCGATTGGTCGACGACCGAACGTCTCGAGACAGTACGTGTCCTCGTCGGCGTCCTCGGCGATGTGGGTGTGCAGACGCACGTCGAGTCGCTCGGCCAACTCGGCGGTGCGGCGCATCAGGTCGGGCGTGACGGAGAACGGGGAGCACGGAGCGAGAGCGATGCGCACCATCGCCCCCGGTGAGGGGTCGTGGTGCAAAGCGACCAGACGCTCGGAGTCCGCGAGGATCTCGTCGTCGTCCTGCACCACCGAGTCCGGCGGCAGCCCGCCGTCCTTCTCCGAGAGGCTCATCGACCCCCGGGTCGGGTGGAAACGCAGGCCCACCTCGAGGGCCGCGGCGATCTCCGCGGAGATCAGGTCGCCTCCGCCACGGGGATGGACGTAGAGGTGGTCGGTGGTGGTCGTGCAGCCCCCGAGGGCCAGTTCGCACAGCCCGATCCACGCGGAGACGTGGGCCGCCTCCTCGTCGAGGCGGCTCCACACCGGGTACAGCGTCCGCAACCAGTGGAAGAGGTTTCCGTCCAGAGCGGGGCCGAACGACCGCGTGAGGTTCTGGTAGATGTGGTGGTGGGTGTTGACCAGACCCGGCGTCACGACCCGGCCCGACGCGTCGATGACCGTCGCTGCGTCCGGTTCGGTCCCGGAACCTCCCACCGCCGTCACGAACCCGTCGGTCACGGCAACCCATCCACCCGGGATCTCCCGGCGTTGCGCGTCCATCGTGACGACGACGTCGGCACCGGACACCACGAGATCACATGTCGTCTCCATGAGCCGAGTGTGGCACCGAAGGGGCTTCGCCGACAGAACGCGGCGGGTCGTTCACAGAGCGGAAACAAGCGCGTAGCACGCTGCCGTTCACCCGCTGTTAACGTCGCCCAGCGGCCGTCGAGAACGAGGAGGGCCAGTGGACGTCGAAGACTTCCTGAAGGCGATACCCAAGGTCAGCCTGCACGTACACCTGATGGGGTCCGTGCAGGCCGCCACAGCGGTCGATCTCTGCACCAAACACGGTGTCCCGCTGCCGGACTTCGACGAGCCCGAGGACCTCTACGACTACCCCGACATCTACAAGTTCCTCCACATGTACGACAACACGGCGCTGGCCGTGAAGGACCCCGAGGACTTCGAGCGGATCTGCTACGAGACGCTCACCGAGGCCGCCGAGCACAACGTCCGGTACCGGGAGATGTTCTTCAACCCGACCCAACACATGGCCGCCGGGGTCAGCTACGAGACCTGCGTGGACGGACTGATCGCCGGGATCGACGCCGCTCGCAGTGACCACGGCATCGAGTGCCGGCTGATCGCGGCCATCAACCGCATGCAGAGCCCCGAGCTCGGTGTCGAGATGGTCGAGACGCTCATCGAGAACCCCCGGGACGAGGTGATTGGGATCGGCCTGGACTACGCCGAGGCCGAGTTCCCCCCGGAGCGGTTCTGGAAGGCCTATCGCATGGCCGACCGGGCCGGCCTGCGCCTCACCGCCCACCAGTCCGAGGACGCCCCGCCCCGCAACATCGAGACGTGTCTGGACCTGTTGGGCTGCGAGCGGGTCGACCACGGCTACCACGTCGTGGAGAGCGAGGCGATCATGACCCGTTGCCGCGACGAGGGCATCGTGTTCACGTGCACACCGGTGTCGACCGCGTGGGTCTACTTCGACAACGACTTCGACAACCACCCGCTGCGGCGCATGCGCGAGTTCGGCCTCAAGATCAGCCTCGACTGCGACGACCCGCCCATGTTCAAGTCCGACCCGACGCGCGACTACGTCGTCGCCCACGACCACATGGGTTTCACGATCGAAGACTTCCGTCAGTGCATGCTCAACGGCATCGACGGGAGCTGGCTCGACGAGCCGGACAAGCGGACCATGCGCCGCGAGTGGGCCACCGAGTTCGACGAGCTCGCGGCCGCGTTGGCCTGAAACACCCGGCCACCGGCCGGCACAGATCACGGAGAGAGAAAGACGGGCGACGCGCGAGCGTCGTCCGACACCAGCGAGAGGGGAAATGGCAAATGAACAAGGATGAGGAAACGGGCCTCTATCTGCCGAACGCGAACATCTCGCGTCGGCGTGCCCTGCGACTCGGCGCGATCGGCGTCGGCGGTCTGACCCTGGGTGGGTCGTTCCTGGCCGCCTGTGGCGACGATGACGACGACACGTCCTCGGGTGGTGGCGGCGACGGCACCGCTTCAGGTGACGACGGCACCGCGTCGGGCGATGGCGGTGGCGGCCTCGAGTCCATCAAGGCCCACTGGGTCTACATCGGCCCCCCCGACGACAACGGCTGGACCCAGGAGCACGACCGTGGCCGCCTGGAGGCACAGGCAGCCCTCGGCGACAAGCTCGAGAGCGCCTTCACCCCCAACATCGGCTTCGATGCGGGTACCACCCAGCTCTTCGAGCAGCTCGCAGCCGACGGTAACGACATCGTCTTCGCCAACACCGAGTACGCGTCGCTGCTCTCCGAGGTCGCCGCGGCGAACCCCGAGACCCGCTTCGTCGAGTGCAACGGCCACGTCTTCACGGACAACCTGTTCGGGTTCTACCTGGCCCATGAGACCACCGCGTACCTGATGGGCGTGGCGGCGGGTCTGCTCGCCCCGAGCGGGCGTATCGGCTACATCGGTGCGTTCCCGACGGCCACCACCTACAACGACGTCAACGGCCTGCTCCTGGGCGCCCGCAGCGTCAACCCGGAAGCGACGGTCGAGACCGTGCTCGTGAGCACCTTCTTCGATCCCCAGCTCGCCGCTCAGGCCGCCAACGCCCTCCTCGACAACGGCGTAGAGTTCCTCTTCGGCGTCATGGACGAGCCGACGTTCCTCCAGCTCGCCGAAGAGGCGGGTGTCTGGACCGGCTACTGGAACCTCGACTTCCGCGAGGCCGCCCCCACGAAGTACACGAGCAACTTCGATCTCTCCGAGTTCGGGCCCTTCTACACCGAGCAGTGCCAGGCCGTCCTCGACGGCACCTGGGCCGCGCCGAGCGAGGTCGTCCTGTTGGACACGCCGCTGGGCGCCTGGGGCCCCGAGGTTCCCCAGGACGTGCAGGACACCGTCGCAGCATCGGCCGCGTCGCTGGCCAGCGGCGAACTCTCGGTCTACGAGGGCCCGCTCGTCGACGCCGCCGGCAACGAGGTTCTGGCCGAGGGCGAGACCATCGACTCGCTCGGTGCCTACGCCGTCGACTTCGCCGTCGAGGGTGTGACCGGCATCTGAGTCGGCTGTGACCGACACCGCCAACCCGGTCGCGATCGAAGCGCGGGGGATCTCCAAGTCCTTTGGAGGGTCCCCCGCGCTGGTCGCGGTCGACTTCGAAGCCACCGTGGGCGAGGTCCACGCCCTGCTCGGAGAGAACGGCGCCGGCAAGACGACGCTGTGCAACATCTTCGCCGGGATCTACAGGTCCGACGACGGCGAGGTTCTCGTCGACGGCGAACGGCACGATTTCAAGAACCCGGCGCAGGCCATCGACGCCGGCGTCGGCATGGTCCACCAGCACTTCCGGCTCGTGGAACCGATGACGGTGGCCGAGAACATCCACCTCGGCTGGCCCGAGACACCACATCTGATCAACCAGCGCGCCCTGGTGCAACGTTCCCGTGAACTGATGGACGAGGTCGGGCTCCACGTCGACCCGACGGCCAAGATCTGGGAACTCTCCGTCGGCGAGCAACAGCGTGTCGAGATCCTGCGGGTCCTGGCACGCGGGGCGCACGTGCTCATCCTCGACGAGCCGACCGCGGTACTGACCTCCGTCGAGGCCCGCGAACTGTTCGCCGTCATGCGGCGCCTCGTCGCCGGCGGGCGGACCGTCATCTTCATCAGCCACAAGCTGCGGGAGGTCCTCGAGGTCTCGGACCGCGTGACGGTGCTCCGCAACGGCATCCACCAGATCACCCGGAGCGCCGAGGGCGCCACGCCTCAGGAACTCGCCCGGCTCATGACCGGCGAAGAGCGGGAGCTGACGATCGAGCACCGTGCGGTCACCGGAGACCCGGTGCTCGTCCTCGAAGACGTCTACGCCTCCAACGACCGCGGTATCCCCGCCCTGCACGGAGTGAACCTCACTGTGCGCAGCGGCGAGGTGATGGGCATCGCCGGCGTGTCCGGCAACGGCCAGACGGTGCTCGCCGAGGTGATCTCGGCGATGCGGCGCGTGGACGACGGCACGATCACCGTTGACGGCAAGCCCGTCCAGAACAAGTCGGTGCGGTGGGTCACGGACCTCGGAATCGGGCACATCCCCGAGGATCGCATCGGCGTGGGCATGGTCTCGTCCGCCCCCGTCAAGGACAACGCCGTGCTCCGCAACTACTGGGGCGACGAGCTGTCCCGGGGCATCACGTTGAACCGTCACGGCGTCATCGAGTTCGCCAAGCGTCTCGTGGAAGCCGGCCGCGTCCAGACACGCTCGGTGTTCGCGACGGCAGGTCAGATGTCAGGCGGCAACCAGCAGCGTCTCGTGGCCAGACGTGAAGCCCTCGTCGCCGACAGGCTGCTCATCGCGGTGCACCCGACGCGCGGCCTCGACGTCCACGCGGCGCACGAGGTCCAGCAGGCGATCGTCGAGCGACGCGACGCCGACTGTGCCGTACTGTTCATCTCCGACGACCTCGACGAGGTCCTGTTGATGAGCGACCGCATCGCTGTGATGTACGAGGGGCGGATCATGGGGGTGTTCGACCGGGCCGACGCGGACCGCGAACGCATCGGCCTGCTGATGGGTGGCCACGCCGACGCCGAGACCCCGACGTGAGCACCTTCAGGCTGGAACGCCGCCTCGAGGCAGACGCACGCCAGGCGGCGCTCACACGCATCGGCGGCGCCGTGGCCGCGATGATCCTGTCCGGACTGCTGTTGTTGTTGACCGGTCGCAACGCGTTCTCCATCTTCTGGGAGGCCCTCGACGCCATCTTCGGGTCCCAGCGGGGAATCGAAGGTGTCGCCCTGCGTGCGATTCCGATCCTCATGACGGCCCTCGCGGTCGCACTGTCACTGCGGATGCGCATCTGGAACATCGGCTCGGACGGCCAGTTCCTCTTCGGCGCGTTCGCGGCTGTCGGCGTGGGGATCCACATGGGCGGGCCCGGCTGGCTCGTGCTCATCGTGATGGCCCTCGCCGCCACCGCAGCCGGCGCCGTGTGGATCCTCGTTCCAGCGTTCGCGCGCGCCTACTGGGACGTCAACGAGATCATCACGACGCTGTTGTTGAACTTCGTGGCGGTCCAACTCGTCGCCTGGGCGTCGCTCGGGTTCTGGCGCGACAGCGAGGCGGCGGTCACCCAGTCGACCGAGGCCGTTCCCTACACGCTGGCGGACCTGCCGGGCACGGACCGGCTGTCGATCGGACTTCTCGTCCCCTTCGTCCTCGCCGGGATCCTCTGGTGGATCTTCCGGTCGACGACGATCGGCTACGAGATCGACACCATCGGCGGCAACCCCCGTGCGGCCGCCTTCGCCGGCATCCGGGTGCGACGCAGGATCCTCCTGGTGATGCTCGCCACCGGCGGGATCGCCGGTCTCGGTGGGATGCTGCAGCTGAGCGCTCCCGGCGCCCAGACGCTCAACTCGGGGTTCTCCGCACAGTTCGGGCTCTCGGGATTCATCGTCGCAGCCCTCGCCGGAGCGGCCTTCATGGGCGTCATCGGCGGCGGTCTGTTCATCGCGTCGATGTTCTACGCGGGGCTCGTCCTGCAGACCAAGGGCCTGTCGGTCTACATCATCTTCGGCATCTACGGCCTCATCCTCACCGGGATCGCGCTGGGTGAGGTCGCCGCCCGCTACCGCCTGGTACGGACCCAAGAGGCGGTTGCTGGCGAGGCGGTGCCGGCATGATCCTCGCGCTGATCGACAACGCCTTCCTCAGCCTCATCGGCACAGCCATCCCTGCGAGCACCGTCGTCGTCCTCGCCGCCACCGGCGCCATGCTCGGCGAACGCGTCGGCGTGCTGAACCTGGGCCAGGAAGGCCTCATCGGCATCGGCGCGGTGTACGCGGTCATCGCCGTACAGACCTGGGGCGTGTCGAGCCCGTGGGTGGCACTGCTCATCGGGATGGTCGCCGCCGCGGTGGCCGGGACGCTCTTCGCCATCGCAGTCGTGTTCTTCCGGGCCAACCAGGTCCTCGTCGGACTCGCGCTCGCTCTCGGCGGTATCGGTCTGTCCAACCAGCTCGGGACGAACCGCAACGGCACGCCGATCACGACCCTGTTCAGGGAGGTCAACCCGGGCGGAGGGCTCGACGACGGAGGCATCCTCGAGGCGTTCCTGCACCACGACCCCGTCGTCTACGTCGCCTACCTCTTCCTGCCGGCGGTCCTGTGGTTCGTCCTCACCCGCACCCGCCACGGCATGAACATGCGTGCCGTCGGCGAGAACCCGGCAGCCGCCGACGCCGTGGGAGTCAGCGTCGTGTGGTCGCGGCTCGGCTACACGATCCTCGGCGCCGCCATCTCGGGCGCCGGTGGCGCCTACATGGTCCTGTCGTTCACCCCGACATGGTCGCCCGACATCGCCCGCGGCCGTGGCTGGGTCGCCCTGGCGGTCGTGATCTTCGCTTCGTGGAAACCGGGGCGCGTCGTGGCCGGTGCCCTGTTGTACGGGACGATGATCTCACTGGGCACCACCGCCCAGGCCCGCGGCTGGAACCTGCCGTTCCTCGGCTCGAGTGACCTCAGCTTCTTCTTGTCGATGCTGCCCTACCTGGTCACCCTGGTGGCCATCCTCATCCCCGCCGGGGCGGCGAAGATAGGTAGACGTGTCAGATCGAACAGAGCCCCCGCCGCGCTCGCAGTCCCGTATTCACGTGAGGAGCGGTGACGGCTCGTCCCGTGTCCCGTTGACCCGCAGACCGTAGGAGGTCGCCATGGCAGATCCCGTCGAGTACCTCCGCCGCATCCCCAAGGTGGAGCTGCACTGCCACCTCGAGGGCAGCGTCCGCGCCGAGACCGCGGTCGAGCTCGCCCGCAGGCACTCGGTGACGCTGCCGACCTACGAGCCGTCCGAGCTGTACGACTTCGACGGCATCGTCGAGTTCCTCGTCGCCTACGTCGCCGTTTCCCGCTCGATCATCGACCGGGAGGACTTCGCCCGGGTCACCTACGAGTCCCTCGAGGACCAGGTCCGCCTCGGCAACCTCCGCTACCGCGAGATGTTCTTCAACCCGACCAACCACTACGCCGACGGCGTCTCCTACGACACCTGTGTCGACGGCGTGATCGACGGCATCCGCGCCGCCGAGACCGACCTCGGGGTTCGCTGCAACCTGATCGTCGCCATCAACAAGTCCGAGCCGCCCGCGGACGCCGTGGCGCTCGTGGAGCAGGTGATCGCCTCTCCCCGTGACGAGATCATCGGGATCGGTCAGGACCACCTCACGCCGGACAACCTCGAGACGCCGCAGCTGTTCGCCGAGGCCTACGAACTCGCGAAGAGGAACGGTTTGAACATCACCGCGCACGCAGGTGAGATCGACGCGTCCACCTCCGCCGACGTCGCCGCCGCGCTGGACCTCGGCTGTCTGCGTGTCGACCACGGCTACCACATCCTCGACGACGAGGCGGTCGTCGCGCGGGCCCGGGACGCTGGAGTGGTCTTCACGGGATGCCTGCATTCGAGCGCCCTGCTGTACGGCTGGGACGACTTCACGGCGCACCCGATCCGCACGATGATCGCGGAGGGGCTCCGGATGACGTTCAACACCGACGACCCGACGATGTTGAACACCGACCTCGGCAAGGAGTACGCCGAAGGCTGCCCGAAGATGGGTCTCACGAACGAGCAGGCCGAGGAGATCGCACTCACCGGGGTGGACGCCAGCTGGCTACCCGACGACGAGAAGGCCGAGATGCGCGAGGAGTTCCTGCGGGAGATGGCCGAGCTGCGTTCAGCACTGCTCTGAAGCGAGGCCAGCCGATGAGCGACGACGCACACGCCCGACGCGAATCGGCCCTCGACGAGTGGTTCCCCGTCGCGACGACCACGTCGACGGCCCGCGGTACCGCCACCCCCTTCGAGCTCCTCGAGGACCGCTGGCTGCTGCTGTGCGATCCCGACGGCGCGGTGTCCGTCGTGAGCGACACCTGCCCTCACCGCGGCGCCCAGCTGTCCCTCGGGAGCTACGAGAACGGCACGGTCGTGTGCCCCTACCACGGCTGGAACTTCGACTCCGACGGGCTGTGCGTCCACCAACCGGCCCACCCCGACCGGACACCACCGGCTGCCACCCGACTCGGCAGCGCCCGGGTCACCGAGCGTTACGGACTGTGGTGGGCCTGTGTGGGATCCACCCCCCGGGATCTGCCCTCGTTCGCCGACCACGACGCCGACCGGGCCATCGTCATCGAAGCGGCCCGGGTCGACTCGTCGGGACCGCGCATCATCGAGAACTTCCTGGACCAGGCGCACTTCCCGTTCGTCCACGCCGGCTACCTCGGGGAGGTCCCCAACACCGAGATCACCCGCTACGACGTGGCCGTAGTCGACGGGGAGCTGCGCCTCAGCGACTGCGACGTCTGGCAACCACGGCCCTGGCCGACGGCCGAGACCGGCGCACCGGTCCGCTACGACTACGTCGTGTCACACCCGTACGCGGCGATGCTGCGGAAGGTTCCCGGCGGCGCTGAAGGCGACGACGGGTTCTCGATCCTGCTCGTTGCGAGCCCGGTCACCGAGACGAGCTGTCGGGTCTTCCGGGTCGTCGTCATGCGCGCCGACGACGTGGACCGGGACCGGCAACAGGCCTTCAACCAGACGATCCTCAGCCAGGACATTCCCGTCGTCGAGAGCCAACGACCCCGTCGACTCCCCCTCGACTCTCGCGCGGAGCTCCACCAACCCGCCGACGCCGGCAGCCTCGCCTACCGCCGTTGGCTCCGCGACCGCGGCGTCACCTACGGGACGATCCCGCCACCTCTCGACCATCCACCCACACCCGACTGACATCGCCCCCGCCCGCGCGGACGACCTTCTCGAAAATCCGGTCCCAGTCGTCGAGTTCCTCGACGATGCCAATGGCGCTGCCCGCGCCGACATCGACCGCGAACGCGTCGAACACCCTGCCCGGTGCCAGCAGACCGGCGTCGACGCCCACCAGATCGGCACCGCCGGCCGTGGCGAGCCAGAAGGCCGTGGTGATGTCGATCCGGGCGCCGGCGACGCCTCGGCGATCGGCCGCGATCTCGGTGTCCACGCCGGACTCGAGGAGACGGGAGACCGTGACGGCATGGGCGCACTGTCGCAACAGCGACGCCTCAGCTCCCCCCGCGAGGTCGGAGCCGAGACCGATCCGCAACCCGGCGTCGAGATTGCGCCGGGCGGGGAAGACGCCGTTGGCGAAGTACGAGTTGGACAACGGGCAGTGCGAGAGCCCCGCCCCGGCACCGGCGATGAGCGCCCGGTCGGGGTCGGTCAGATGCGTCGCGTGGCCCAGGACCGTGTGGTCCGCCATCAGCCCGAAGTTCGCCAACGACTGCGCGTCGGTGCATCCGTGGCGTTCCAGCACGTAGGCGTGCTCCCAGTCGCCCTCCGAGCAGTGGGTCTGGATCCGCACACCGGTCGCCGCGGCGAGCTCGCCCAGACCCTCCAGCAGGGCGTCGGTGCAGGCTGGGATGAACCTGGGGGTGACGATCGGCTGGACGCGGGCGCCCGCACCGAGTGCCCTGATCGCCTCGATCGAACGGTGGCTCGCCGCCACCCCCTGAGCGGCACCGTCGTCGCGGTAGTAGTCGGGCGTCCCCTCCGGGTGGTCCATCGCCACCCGGCCGACGAAGGCACGCTGCCCGTGCTCGACACAGGCCGACGCGAGCGCGACCGTGGCCGGCTCGTGGATCGAGCTGTAGTAGACCGCGGTGGTCGTACCCCGTGACAGCAGCCCCCGCACGAGCGAGCCGTACACACCCGCGGCGAACCGCTCATCGGCGTAGCGGGCCTCGAGGGGGAACGTGTACTCGAACAGCCACCGTTCGAGCGGGAGATCCAGGCCGGTGGCCCGCTGGGGCCACTGCGGCGCGTGGACGTGGGTGTCGATCAAACCCGGCAGCAGGACCGAATCACCGCCCAGCGTCACGTCGCACGGGTCGTCACCGGCCTCCGCCGCGGGCAGGACCGACTCGATCCTCCCGTCGACGACGGTGAGCACGTGATCCTCGAGAACCTCGAGATCCCCGGGTGCCGGTGTCTGCAGAATCGTCGCTCTAACGCGCATCGCCACGTCCTGTCCTGCGGCCGCCGGGTCGGTCCGTCACCGCCGTGGCAGCGTTTCGTCCCAGCGCCCCACGGGAACACCGAGGATATGGCAACCACGATCCGACCCCATGGACACACCACGATCCCCGACACCCGCATCGACGCCACGGCGGGCTACCTGCTCGACCGGGGCCTGCGCCCCCACGAGATCATCGACGCTCTCGTACGCCAACTCGGCGTGAGCGTCGGAGAGGCCTTCGCCGCGACGGACACGGCGCTGCGGGCACACGGCGACACCTACTCGGCTGCCCGCGTCTGACCGCCTCTCACCGGCGGGTGACCGAACCGGCCGTCAGGACCCACCCGGGCGCGGCATGCTTGTGTCATGTCAGCACTCCCCGTCCCGCCCGAGCGGGGCATCTTCTGCAACCGCACACTGAACCTCCGGTCGATCCAGGCGATCGGCTACGACATGGACTACACGCTGGTCCACTACCGCACCGAGGAGTGGGAGCGTGAGGCGTTCGAACACGCCGCTCGCAATCTCGCGGACCGCGGCGTGCCCACCGAGGAACTGCGCTTCGACCCCGGGGCCACGATCCAGGGGCTCGCCTTCGACCTCGAGCTGGGCAATCTCGTCAAGGCCTCCCGGTTCGGCTACGTCGTGCGCGCCCAGCACGGCACCCGCCTGCTCGGCTTCGGCGAGACCCGCGACGCCTATCAGGGCACGTTCGTGGACCTCTCCGAGGACCGCTTCGAGTTCACCAACACGCTCTTCTCGCTGTCCCAGGAATCGCTGTTCGCCCAACTGGTGGACCTCCTCGACGAGGGCCGGCTGCACGCATCGATGGGCTACCAGGCCGTGTTCGAGCTGGTCACGTGGGCGCTCGACGAGTCCCACACGAAAGGCGACCTGAAGGCCCGGATCCTCGCCGACCCCGACCGGTTCATCGAACGGGACCCCGACCTGCCACCGGCCCTGGCCGACCAGCGCGCCGCCGGGAAGAAGCTCCTGCTCATCACGAACTCCGAGTGGCCCTACACCCGCGCCGTCATGTCCTACGCGTTCGATCCGCTCATGGCCGACGGCCAGACGTGGCGTGACCTCTTCGACGTCGTCATCTGCTCGGCGGCGAAGCCCCACTTCTTCAGCCTCCCCTCCCCCGCCTACTGCATCGAGGACGAAGACGAGTACCTCCTGCGGCCCCACGTCGGCCCCTTCACGATGGGGTGCGCCTATGTCGGCGGAAACGCGATGGCAGTCGAGTCCACGCTGGGGGTCGCCGGCGGCGAACTGCTGTACGTGGGCGACCATCTCTTCGGCGACGTCCACGTCTCCAAGGCGACGCTGCGGTGGCGTACAGCGCTGATCCTGCGCGAGATCGAAGCCGAGATCGCCGCCGCTTCAGCGTTCCGTGAGGACGAGGCACGACTCGAAGAGCTCATGACCCGCAAGGCCGGACTCGAAGCCGAACTCGCCCGGACGAGGCTCGAACGCGCCCATCAGGAACAGGACGACCGCAGCGACGGCGACACGGGTGGACGCATCGAGACGCTCAACCGCGAGCTCGCCGACCTCGACACGGAGATCGGTCCCCTCGCCCATGCCGCATCCACCCAGATGAACGAGACGTGGGGACCCCTGCTGCGGGCCGGCATCGACAAGAGTCTCTTCGCCCGCCAGGTGGAGCGCCACGCCGACGTGTACACGTCGCGTGTGTCGAACTTCGGACCAGTGACGCCCTACGGATATCTGCGGGCGCCGCGGTCCAACCTTCCCCACGACGCCATCGTGCGGTCGATGTCGGTCCCCCTCGACGACACGGTGACCTATGACCGGACCGGTCACGACGACGACTGAGTGATATCGAAGGGTCGGTGTCGGTGACGACCCCTACGATCGGTCCCGTGCCCGATCCCGCAACCGACCCCCTCTTCGTGGATCTCTACGAGCTGACGATGGTCGACGCGTTCCGCCACGAGTCCATGGCCGACACGCCGTCGACGTTCAGTCTCTTCGTCCGCGACCTCCCACCCGGACGTGGCTACCTCGTCGCTGCGGGGCTCGACGACGTCCTGCGGTGGCTCGAGGAGTTCTGTTTCGACGATGCGGCCATCGCCCGACTGGCGAGCTTGGACGTGGTGTCCGCCGACTTCTGCGACTGGTTGCGGGGGCTGCGCTTCACGGGCCGGTTGCGCGCCGTCCCGGAGGGAACGATCATCGGCGCGTCGGAGCCGATCCTCGAGATCGACGCGCCGCTGGCGGAAGCGCAGCTCGCCGAGACCTTCCTGTTGAACCAGATCACCCTCCAGTCCAACCTGGCGACCAAGGCCGCCCGCTGCCTGTACGCGGCGGACGGGCGTGCGGTGATCGACTTCGCACTGCGCCGCACGCAGGGAACCGATGCCGGCATGAAGCTCGCACGTGTGGCGGCGATCGTCGGCCTCAGCGCCACGTCCAACGTCGCGGGAGCGCAACGGTACGGGATCGCCGCCTCGGGGACGATGGCCCACTCGTTCATCCAGGCCCACCCCGATGAGCTCGGGGCCTTCATCAGCTTCGGTCGCACGTTCGCCGACAGCACCGTCCTGCTGGTCGACACGTACGACACCACGCGGGGAGTGGCCCGGGCAATCGACGCGGCCCGCACGCTGCGGGCCGAGGGAATCGAGATCCGCGGGATCCGACTCGACTCCGGCGATCTCGCGGCACAGTCCGCGGCGGCACGGTCAGAACTGGACGCCGCGGGGTTCGATGACGTCGCGATCTTCGTCTCCGGCGGCCTCGACGAGTTCTCCCTCAGCGAGCTCGTCGGCTCGGGCGCACCGATCGACGGATTCGGCGTCGGGACCAGCCTCGGCGTGGCGCGGGACGCTCCGGCCCTCGAATCGGTCTACAAGCTCGTCGAGGTGGGCGGCCGACCGGTTCGCAAGAAGTCCACCGGCAAGGCCACCTGGCCGGGAGCGAAGCAGGTATTCCGGCGCGCCGACCACCTTCACGACGTGCTCGCCCTCGCCCACGAGACACCACCGCCGGGCCACAGTCCCCTCCTGGACGTCGTGATGGACGGCGGGGTCCGCACGGATGCCGGCCGGGCGGATCTCGCCGACGCGCGGGAGCGGTTCATGACCGACTGGGCGCTGCTGCCCGAGACCGCCAGGGACCTCCGGAGTCCGGTGCCGACAGCCGTGGAACCATCCGGAGCGCTGCTCGAATCCACGGCGCGGATAGACGCGGAACTGGCCGACTGAGGCTGGTTTCGGCCAACCACACCGACTGAGCCTTCGCGTACGGCAGAATGGGAGGCCCAGATGGACCTCGCACAAGATCTACCGCTCATCATCTTGTTCTTCGTGCTGTTCGGCCTCGCGCAGGTCATCGCCGCGGCGGAGACCGCCATCCTGCGCGTCCCGATCGTTCGAATCCAGGTCGAAGCCGAGACCGATCGACGCGCACAGCGCCTACTCGCCATAGCCGAGGACCTTCCGCGGGTCCTCAACACCGTGCTGCTCGTCGCGCTGCTCACCCAGATCGGCGCCGCCACCGTGACCGGGGTGCTGGCCGAGAGATGGTTCGGCGGCATCGGTGTCACGCTCGCCTCGGTGGTGTTGAGCTTCGTGCTCTTCGTCTACTCGGAGGCCATCCCGAAGACCCTCGCCGTGCGTCACCCGTATCCGGTGGCCCGGGCCCTCACCCGGCTCATCGTCGCCGTGACTGTGATCTTCCGTCCCCTCGTCGGCATCCTCGTGTGGTTCGCCGACCTGCAGGCGCCCGGCAAGGGGATCCAGACCAGTTCGGGCGTGACCGAGGAGGAACTGCGTCGCCTCGCCGCCGACGCGGCTTCGGAGGGACGGATCGACCTTTCGGACATGGAACTGCTCGAGCGGTCGTTCGAGTTCGGCGACGCCACCGTGGAGGACATCCTGGTCCCGCGCAACCGCGTGGTCGCCGTGGATACCGAGACCACCGCCCGCGACGCCCTGGACCTCGCCATCCGCACGGACCACCGGCGCCTGCCCGTCTACGCCTCGACGATCGACGACGTCATCGGCATGGTGCGCCTGAGGGACCTCGCCAAGGCCATCGCCGATGAGGACGACGTCACCGCTGGCGACCTGGCCAGGCCGGTGCTCGTCGTGCCCGAGTCGATGCGCCTCGTGGATCTCCTCCGGGCGATGAAGTCGACGCGTCGTCGCCTGGCGGTGGCCGTCGAGGAACATGGCGGGACAGCGGGCATCGTCACCCTCGACGACGTAGTGGACGAACTCGTCGGCGATGACGAGGACTTCGAGATGTACGGATCGGCGGTCCGCCAGACCGGACCCGACCGGTGGACCATCGAGGCGGACCTCGACGTCGACGACGTCGAGCGTGCGCTGGGTATCGAACTACCCGAAGGCGACTGGCGGACCATCGGGGGTCTCGTCATCGCCACCGCCGGGACACTTCCCGAGATCGGGGAGACGGTCGAGGTCGACGGCACCGGATTCCGGATCGTCGCGCGGAGCCGTCAGCGACTCCACCGCCTCGAGGTCTCGCCGACCGCAGCCGACGAGGAGAGTTCCTGAGCTACGGCCGACGACGCTGAGGGGAAACCCCGGGCGTTCGTTCAGGCCGCAGCGAGGTGGGTACGGCGCACGGCCGCACCCGGATGGAAGTCCCGGATGAGCCCTACGAAGTCCTCCATGAGGCTGCGATGATCCCGGACACCGTCTCCGGTGTGGATCGAGGCAGCCCGCTCGAGTAGGCCGCTCAGTTCGTGGATGTCGTGGACCGCCGTGTTGTGCATGTGCACAACAATAGGGAATCAGTTTCCCCCTTTGGTCACGGCACGATGCCAGAGTGGTGAACAGCAGCTGACGAGACGCTGACAACTCACAACCCTTCCCACAGAGTGTGGAAAGACCCCGGCCGCACACGGTCGACCCCGTGGACCGAAGACAGGCACCGGTGTGCAGTCACCCGGGTGCATGGAACCTCAGAGGTAGCCGGCGGGACCGCCTGCGCCCGGCGGACCGCCCACGGGGCCGGGCGGGCCGCCCGGCTGGCGCATCTCGGCGAGCTGGCGCTGGGCGACGAGTGCCTGGGTCGCCGCGCTGGCCTGCATCCCCTGCAACAGGCCCTGCAGCCAGCCGACCAGCTGCGCCTGAGCAACCCGGATCTCACCCTCGGAAGGGGGCTCCGCCTGGTCGCAGCAGCTGTTGAACTCCATCAGCTCGTCGAAGAGTTCTTCGGACAGGACGTCGGACAACTCTGCGAGCGTCCTCGTGTGGATCGTCGCAAGTCGCCGCAGGCCGTCGACGTCGGGCGGAGCGGCACGGACCTCGGACAGGAGCTGGTTGATCATGGTGCCCATCCGGATCAACTTGGCCGGGTTGGTCACTCCGCTGTGGTGCGTCTCGTGCCCGTCGGACCCGCGCCCGTCGGATACGGTGCCCCCGGCGTCGGGGGACATCGCGTCTGTCGGGATCGCCTTGGTCTCGTCCGCCATGGACCCTCCATCCTCTGGCTCTCCCAGCGACGCTACCGCCTCGCGCTCTCAGGCCGTGCAGCTCTCCCACAAGCTGCGGGCCCGGTCGCCGAGGGGCCCGTCGCCCTCGCCGAAGAGGTCTCCCAGTCCGTCCACGAGGCACTCCCCGAGACCCCTGGCCCCTCCGGGCAACTCGAAGCGATCCGGAAGCTCGAAGTCCTCCGGCAACTCGAAGCCGTCGGGAAGGAGGCGGAACGTTCGGTCGCGGCCGGGCCCTTCGCCCTCGTCGAATCGACCTTCGAAACGCTCCGCCAGGCCGTCGAGGAACTCCTCGACCAGCGGGCCGAACAGACCCCGTTCACGCCCATCGAAGCGATCGTCGTCATCTTCGGCGCCGTCATCGCGCATGTCGTCATCGCGGTCGTCGTCATCTCGGCCATCGCCGCCGGCACGCTCGTCGGCGGCGTCGTCACCGCGCGAGCCTCCGCCGTCGTCGTCATCGTCGATCATCACACCGAGGATCACCCCCAGGCCGAAGACGACACCGGCGACGATCACCGCCCCTGAGATCCACCAGACTCGATTGGTCATCGTCATCGCCTCTCGGCAGGTTGCGCGCGAATTTTCCGTTCAGATGCATCCATCGTCCGGGCTGGCCACGAAAGATGTGCGAAAGGGACAGCGAATCGAAGAACTCGCTGAGATCCGGTCGACCTGAACCCCGATCCGGAGATGCGGGAATGCATCATCGACACGAAGCGTTCCCATACCCGACGAACCAACCCGAAACGAAGCGACATGACAACTCCCACACACGACGAAGATCTGTCCTCCAGCACCATCAGCAACCGGGCTCACTCCCTGCGAGAGCAGGCCCGGTCGCTGCCCGAGCCTTTGGCCGTCGCCTACAGGCGCCGGGCGAGCGAGCTCGAGCTGGAGGCCTTCGTGCGAGGCGAACCGGCGTTCCTCTCTCCCTCCACCACCGACGCCGACGCCGCGACGGTCGCCTGACCCAGAGTCCGGCACCGTCCCTCCCGGATCCCCCCCACCGGGAGAACGCACCAGAGGGCGCCCGCCATGCGGGCGCCCTCTTTCCTTTTTCGTCTCTCCCGGTCCCACGCGCCGGTCGGGTCCGGAGTACCGGCCAAAACCGTCTCGACGGGCCGCCAGGGCCCGTCGAGAGAGTTTCGTTGAGCCGCCCGGAGGCAGCGGAATGAGCCGGTCAGTTGGAGGTGACGGGCGTCTCGTCGAGGAGGAGACGCAGGCCCTCGAGCGTGGACATCCACCAGTCGTTGGTCACGACCGTACGTCCGGGAACGTCGCCGAGTGAACGGTCGACGAGATCGACGAAACCCGGGGCTTCACCGGCGCTCAGACGAAGATCGAGAAGAGCGTCGGTCACGCGCGACCGACTGATGAGCTCGCCGTCGATCTCGTCGAGGAGCTGGTCGATCAGGTGCTGTGTCAGGACGTCAGTCATCTCTCGCTCCCTTTGGGCCTACGAATGATCATCAACGCTGCGATTGTCCATCTGATTCCTACTACGTCGCGACGACACTCCCGGGATGCGGTGACATGTCGGGGTAAGGGAGCCGAAACGCACCGTCACACGCGTCACGTGGGCTCGCTGTCGCCCACGTCACCCTCGGTCAGTGTGCGCGCCGCCATGACCAACCGGCGCGCCTCGTCGACGAGGTCCTGGTACCCACCGAGATCGCCGGCCTCGAGCGCAGCGTCAGCCCGGTCGAAGAGATCCTCGGCCTCGCTCAGCAACTCTTCGACCGTGGCATCTCCCGACGGCGTGGGGGTCGGCGTGGGCGTCGGCGTCGGCGTCGGCGTCGGCGTGGAACCCGGTGTCGTCGTGGACGTCGTCGGCGGTTCAGTGGTCGGCGTGGGTGTAGGGGTCGGGTCGGGCACCGGGTCGGGCTCACCGTCGGTTCCGCCACCTCCGTCGGTCAGACCCTCCACCGTGCCCACACACCCGCTGCTGACCGATTCGACGTCGCTGGAGACCTCGACCCGGCCGAACAGGCCCTCGAGGGCCTCGTCGAGTGTGCGGCACATGACGACGTCGTTGCCGATGACCGCCACGACGTTGCGCAGGACCGGCACCTCGGTCGCCTCGGCGATGACGTACATGGCACGGACGTAGACGATCGACTCGCCCACCGGAACCAACAGGAGGTCACCGAAGCGGACGTCGGACCCCTGCTGATCCAGGAGGGTGACCACGCGTGAAACGCCCTGATCCGACTGGATCCGCGAGTTCACGAGCGCGGGACCGTCCACGCGCGTGTCGTCGATCTCATAGACGATCAGTTGGCCGTACTCGTCCGCGTCGCTGTTCGCGACCATGAACGCCGTCAACTCACGGCGCGAATTGGCCGAGCTGTCGATCGGCACGAACGAACGCAACGAGACGAAGTCCGCCTCCTGCTCCTCGGGGAGGCGCAACAGGGTGTAGTACGGCTCGATGCGCTCCTCGCGACGGGCGGTGACGGTCCCGTCCTGAGCTGTGACATCGGTCGTGCCGGCGGCATCGACGCCTCCGGGGTCCTGGGCGACGGCCCACGCCTCGGCCTGTTCATAGAAGTCCTGCGCGTCATCGAGCTGGTAGCGGGCGTAGACGTTGGTCTGCACCCGGAACAGGTCCTCGGGGTAGCGCACATGGTCCAAGATGTCCGCCGGCATGTCCGCCAGGTCGCTGAAGAGCTCCGGGAAGGCGTCACGCCACGCCTCGATGATCGGGTCGGTCTCGTCGAACACGTAGAAGGTGACCGTGCCGTCGAATGCGTCCACGACGACCTTCACCGAGTTGCGCACGTAGTTGAAGTCGTGGCGCAACCCGCTCTCGTCGGGGAGTTGCTCCGTATCGGCCTGCTGGGCGTAGGGATAGCGGTTCGTGGTGGTGAACGCGTCGGCCACATAGACGATGCCCCCGCCGCTGATGACAGGGTAGATGTCGGAGTCGAGGTGCAGGAACGGTGCGATCTCGCTGATTCGCCCGCGGATGTCGCGGTTGTAGATGATCCGGCTGTCGGACTGCACGAAGTTCGAGATCAGGGGATCGATGTCGCCGAAGCGCAGCGCGAATGCGGCCTTGCGGAAGAACCCGCCCATCTCGACGCCACCCTCACCGTCGTAGGTGTAGGTCGCCTGCTCGTCGCCACCGTCGACCTCGTTGCGGTCCGTGTTCACGATCGAGTATCCGCCGAGGTCCTCGCCGAAGTAGATCCGCGGCTGGTCGATCGGCACGTCGAGCTCGTTGACGATCGGCAGCCCCTGGACCACGAAGTCGGGCTCGCCGGCGTCGGTCCGGTTGGCGGGGGCCATCGCCAGGCCGAAACCGTGCGTGAACGTCAGGCGTTCACGCTCCCACGAGGCGTTGGGGATGCCCGCCGGATCGAGCTGGCGGGCGCCGAGGACGACCGGGGTCGTCTGACCGTCGATCTCGTAGCGATCGACGTCGAGTTGCGGCGGGAACTGGTAGAAGGGTCGCTCGCCCTCGAGGTTCTCGAACGTCTCGGGCAGAACCGCCGGATCAAGCAGCGGCACGGCATCAAAGATGTCGCTGTTGTCGAGGATGTCCTGGTAGGTCAGGTCCGAACTTCCCGCGTAGCGCCGCTCCACGACCTCGTCGAGACCCAGCGCCGCCCGCGTGGCGGCGATGTTGAGGTCGATGAACTCGGCCTCCTTGGTCGACTCGTCGGGCTCGACCTGGAAACGCTGGATGACGAGCGGGTAGATCCCACCCATGACGACCGACACGAAGAGCCACAGGCCGACGGCCAGTGTCGGCAGTACCCAGCCCCGCAGACGGATGTTGACCAACAACAGGACGAAGGCGAACAGCGAGATCAAGATGAGCAGGTTCAGCACCGGCAGCCGGGCGTTGACATCGGTGTAGGTGGCACCGTCGACAGTGCCGTTCGAGGAGGTGACCAGACCGAAACGGTCCAGGTAGTAGTCCCCGGCGCGTACGAGCGCCAGTATCCCCAACAGCACGGACAGGTGGGCCTTCACCTGGGGGGTCACGCGCTGTCCCGGTGTCTGGACCCTGATGCCCCCGTTCACGTAGTGCGCGACCGCGGTGACGATGAAGATGATGACGAGCGCCGTGAAGAGCCATCCGACGACGTAGTCCAGGAACGGCAACTGGAACACGTAGAAGCCGATGTCCGTGTCGAACTGGGGGTCCTCGAGACCGAAGTCGACACGATTCGTGAACAGGATCCAGTTGCGCCACTGGCCTGATGCGCCCACACCCGAGATCACCGCGAAGAACAGCGCCACCCCCAACCGGACGAGGCCGGTCCGCCGCCCGACGAACATGTGATACCGCGAGAGGATCTCCTCTTCGGGTCCCGGAGGCCGGAAGGTCGGCGCGATGCGGTCGGCGATGAAGAGGTTGGTCCACAAGACGCCGAAGAACAGCCCGATGAAGATGAGCGCGAGCACGACCTTCGCGACGAGGACGCGGCGCCAGACGTCCTCGTAGCCGAGCGAGTCGAACCACAGGTAGTCCGTATAGAAGCCCGCGATCCCGCGCAACGAGATGATGAGAATGATGAGTGCGGCCACCACCGCGATGGCGATGACCCGCCAACGGCGCGAGAACCTACGTCGCCCCGAACGACCGGGACGCGACATCTCTCCTTCGGCTCGCATACCGGGAGGAGCCTACAAGGCCCGACCGCTGCGCTGACCGCGCAACGGGATCGGGTCTCGCCTTTCAGCGGGGGCCGTCGAGCCCGGACAGCTCTGCGGCCCGGGCGACGAGGCGGTCTGCCAGCGGGGGAATCCACTCGTTCTTGGCGAGGCGGAACCTTCCCCGGAGTTCCTCAGCCGCGCCGTCTCCGTCGTCGACGACGTCCGAGAGCGCCGACTCGACGACCTCGCGGAGCGGATCGACCAGGTCTCGGCGCAGGATCGCGGCGACGCGATCCTCCGCAGCGGGTGGCAACGCCTCGGGACTCACGTAGGCGAGGACCGCGTCCAGATACTCCGCCAACTGCTCCCCGGGGGCGGGGAGCACGTCGTCCACACCGATCGAGGTCCTGCCCCGCGCGGATCCGGCGCGGCGGAGTCCATCGAGGACACGGTTCTGGTCTTCAGCGATCACCCGCTTGAGACGACGGGCAACCGTCTCACAACGCTCCGCCACCGCAGCCGCCGTCGCAGCGGACTCGTCGGGCCCGTCGTCGGCGAGCTTCTCGCGCGCCGACGCGACCCTCTCCTCACGGTCGCGGCGGATCCGCGTGAAGAGATCCTCCACGACATCGGACTCAGCCTCGGGCTCGGGCTCGGGCTCGGGCTCGACAGAAGCCTCCACGACATCGAAGTCAGCCTCGGGCTCGGGCTCGGGCTCGGGCTCAGCCTCGGGCTCGGGCTCGGGCTCAGCCTCGGGCTCGGGCTCGGGCTCGGGCTCGGGCTCGGGCTCGACAGAAGCCTCCACGACATCAGGCTCGGGGTCGGGGTCGGGCGCGACAGAAGCCTCCGCGACATCGGACTCAGCCTCGGGCTCAGGGTCGGGCTCGGCCTCGGGCCCCACGCGCCCCGCCGCCTGCCCTGCCCTGGACACAGCTGTGGGCGTGACGACGCTCACCTCTTCGACCGGGTCACCAACAGCGACCGTCTGAAGATCCGCAGGGCTCAGCTCCGAGGCGGCCACGGGCACCCGGCGCAGACGACGACCGCCACGCTCATGGGGATCGAGTGCGACCGGCTTCGATTCGTAGCGACCAGGCTCGAAACCCCCGGGGCCATCGTCGGGGTCGCCCGGCGTGCCGGACGGCTCTTCGTCGGCTGCAGCCTCCGCCTCGACCGACTCGTCACCATCGGCACGGTCTCCGGTCTCCGATTCGGCGACCTCGTCCGCAGCCGCCCCGTCCACCCCGGCGGTCTCGGCTGTCGAAGCCGGCCCATCGACCGGAGCCGTGTCATCTGCCCCAGCGGTCTCGTCCACCGCGTCGAGGTCCTCGGGGATCGTGATCGGCAGTGGCTCGTCCCCGGGCGAAACGTCGTCGGCGGTGGGGATGACACCGGCCAACACCGCAGCCTGCACCTCGGCCTCGAGTTCGATGGTTCCGGGCTCGCGGCTGATCTCGACCCGCGCGGCGGCGGAATCGGCGGCGACCTTGGCCTCCTGCAGTGACGCATGCAGTGAGGACTTGGCTTCGTCGAGGGTGCCCTGCACCGCGTCGAACGAGTCGAGGAGTCTGTCGCGACCGGCCTTGAGTCGCTCGACCTGCGCTCGCGCCGCCCGGCGACGCTTGTCCATGTCACGGAGGATGTGCTCACGGGCCACCCGCGCGTCGGCCACGAGTCGCTCGCCGTCGCGGTGACCGGCCTCGACCAGTTCGGCCGCGCGTTCCTGCGCCTCCGCGAGGACCTCGTGGGCCTCACGGCGGATCTCCTCGGCCGCACGCTCGGCCTCGGCCGTGCGCTCCGCGAGGAGGCCGGCGGCACGCTCCTCCACCCCGGCCGCACGTTCCTGCGCGTCGGCCATGAGCGTTGCGGCGTGGTCCTCGGCATTCGCCACGATCGAGGCGGCGGCCTCCCGGGCGGTATCGAGCACCCGCACCGTCTCGTCACCGAGCCGCCGTGTCAGCGTGGCCTCGTCGAGCTTCTCGGCCTCGTGGGCGCGCTTGACCGCGGACGCGAGACGGCTCCGCAGCTCGGCCTCGCGGGTGTGGGCCACCCTCAGAACGGACGCGACCGCCGAGAGGTACGCGCGGACCTGCATCTGGTCGTAGCCCCGCCGGACGACGGGGAAATCGCGCCGCGCGACGTCTTCGGGCTTGTGAGGTGGCTCCACCGAGGGTGACGCGAACGACTGTGCCATCGACGCGATGGTAAACGGCGCGTGCCCGCGAGGGGCGGAGCCCCCATCGCGCACGCGGTTGTGCTAGGAGCCGTCGTCGGCGAGTTCGTCACCCACCGGCGACACCACGGCGTCTCCGCCGAGATCGGTGAGAGCCGCGACGGCGTCGGCGACATCGGTGACGGCGACGACACGGACGTCCGTCGCAGCGGCCGCCGCTTCGTCGTAGTTGCGGTCGGGGACGAGGAAGACGTCGAATCCGGCCCGTTCCACCGCCTTCACCTTCAACGCGGCCTCGCCGATCGGCACGATGCTCCCGTCGGGCGCGATCTCCCCGGTCGTCGCCACCTGGAGGCCGCCGGTGAGATCACCCGGGGTCAACAGGTCGATGACGGTGAGGGTGAACGCCAGGCCCGCCGAGGGCCCGCCCACCCTTCCGGTCTCGATGTCGACGTCGACGTCGGGTTCGTAGTCCACGAGCGGATTCATCGAGATGCCGACCATCGCCCGCTCGTCCTCCGGCGCCGACCGCATGTCGTCGGGAAGACACTCGTCGGCACTCGAACCGAGAACCAGTGGCACGTCGATGAACTCCTCCGAGCCCTCGCGGTCCACGCTCAACACGATCGTGTCGCCCGGCGACAGCGGCTCGAGCCCGGCCAGAAGGTCCTCGGCGAACTCGACTTCGGCACCGTCGATGCCGACGATGATGTCGCCGAGACGCAGCACGTCCTCCGCCGGCAGACACGGGGTCAGCTCGGCGACGCCGACCCCGAAGCCCACCGGGTTGAGGTCGTACCCCAGGTAGTCGAGCGCGACGAGAACCGACACGTCCTGAGACTGCTCCATCTTCAGCCGCTCGAGCTCACGGCGCTCTTCGACCGTGCGCCCCCCGGTCACCTGGTCTTCGTGCACGACGCGCTTCTCGTCGTCCAACTCTGCGGCGACCCACTCCCAGATCGTCAGGCGGTTCCGGAACCGCACGGTGACGAAGCCGATCTCGGACTCCGGCGGGAACTCCTGTGCTCCGTCCACCACGTCGATGGCCGCCACCGTGCTTCGCACCGAGCCCGGTTCGACGGACCAGTACGGCAACTCGATCACGGCCATCGCGATGGCGCAGATCCCGAGGAACGCGGCGACGCCCAGACCGACAGCGAGCCTGACCGTCGAGCGACGCCGCGCGTGGCCACCACCGCCGGGCTCCGATGGCGGCGATAGCGTGGGCGGCGTGTCAAGCCCGTGGTCGGATCCGGGGTCATCCCCGTCGTGGGTGCTCAGCGTCTTGGTCCTGTCGGTGTTTCTCGCGCTGGCGGCGAACCGGATGTGGACGCAGCCTCCGCGGCTCGTCACGCTAGGCGCTCGCCGTCAGCTGTCGGTGTCGACCCGGGATTCTTCTGTGCGACTGATGCCCCACCTCAGCGCGGCGGTGGACCCCGCCGACGGCAGGCGCCAGTGGTTCCGACTCCCCCGCTCACCGCTGCAGGCCTTCCGGGACTACGACCCCTACAAACGTCAGCGCGTGATCACCGGCCGCGATGCCCACATCCAGTGGTGGGAACGGGCCCGGGCCGCGATCGCGCTCGGGATCATCGTCGCCGTGCTGGGCTTCGCCCTGGCCGTGGGCGTCGCCGCGATCGTCTTCGTCCTGTTGATCAGTCTCGAAGCCGCCGTCGGGTGACGACGTCACAACGGCGACGCTCTGTCGTCGTTGCCGGCCACGCGGGCGACGAGGCCGCCGTGAGGACCGGACTCGCCGACGACGACCCCGTGGTGCGGGCGAGCGCGCTGCGCGCGCTCGGGCGCCTGGGCCTTCTCGGTGCGGAACTCGAAGCGGCCCACCGGGACCCGTCGCCGGTGGTTCGTCATGCCGCAGCCCAACTCTGCGCCGACCCGTCGACACCGGATCCGTCGCCGCTGCTGGGTGACGACGACGACCGCGTCGTCGAGGTGACAGCATGGGCGCTCGGGGAGAGGGGCCGCTGCGGCGACCGGGTCCTCGGGGCCCTCACCGCCGTCGCCGCCGACCACAGCGACCCGGCCTGCCGCGAAAGCGCCGTCGCCGCTCTCGGCGCACTCGGCGACGAGCGCGCCATTCCGGCGATCATCGCCGCGCTCGGGGACCGTCCGGCGATCCGGCGACGGGCGGTGATCGCCCTCGCGCCATTCGAAGGTCCCGAGGTGGAGCAGGCGCTGCGGGAGGCGACGGGAGACCGGGACCGACAGGTCCGTGACGCGGCCCAGGCCCTGGTCGCCGAGGGTTACTGACCCGTCAGCGGCGTTCAGCTCCGGCAGGGTGGCTCAGCGCGCGTCCATGAACATCGCCCGGACCGCATCGAAGGACTCGATACAGCGGCCGGCGCCCAGGACCACGGCCTCCAGAGGAGCGTCCACGAGATGCACCGGAACCGACGACTCCCGTTCGAGTCGTCGGTCGAGCCCCCGCAGCAGCCCACCCCCGCCGACGAGGTTCACCCCGCTCGTGATGAGGTCCTGAGCCAACTCGGGCGGGGCCTGGGCCAGGCACGCGAGCACCGAGTCCACGATCGCGGAGACCGGCTCCTCGATCGCGGTTCGTATCTCAGCCGGGTCGAGCAACACCGTCTCCGGCAGGCCGGTCATCAGCTGCCGGCCCCGCACCTCGGCCTGAACCTCGCCGGGGGTGTACGCGGCGGAACCGATGACGATCTTGATCTCCTCCGACGTGCGCTCACCGATGGCGATGCCGTATGCGCGCCGGATGTAGGTCTGGATCGCCGCGTCGATGTCGAACGAACCGATCCGGACGGCCTCGAGAGCGACGACGCCGCCCATCGAGATGAGTGCCGTCTCG
The DNA here is from genome assembly GCA_040219085.1 of Acidimicrobiales bacterium. Classification (NCBI taxonomy): domain Bacteria; kingdom Bacillati; phylum Actinomycetota; class Acidimicrobiia; order Acidimicrobiales; species Acidimicrobiales bacterium. The sequence continues at coordinate 13,321 of JAVJTC010000008.1, read as the reverse complement.
GTCGTCCCGCCGCCCACGTCGATGACCATGTTTCCGATCGGTTCGTTGATCGGCAGACCCGCCCCGATGGCGGCCGCGAGGGGTTGCTCGATCAACTGCGCATCGGCGGCCCCCGCACGGCGGGCGGCTTCGGTCACGGCCCGCCGTTCTACGGCGGTGATGGCTGACGGGACGCAGATGACCACGCGGGGCCGGTTGAAGCGACTGACACCGACTCTCTGCAGAAGGAGGCGGATCATCCGCTGGGTCACGTCGAAGTCGGTGATGGCCCCTTTGCGCAGCGGGCGGACCGCCACGACGTAACTCGGCGTCCGGCCGATCATCTGCCACGCTTCGTGTCCCATGGCGAGAACGTCGCCGGACTTGGAGTTGAGCGCGATGACCGACGGCTCGTTCAACACGATGCCGCGCCCCTTGGCGTAGACCAGGGTGTTGGCCGTCCCCAGGTCGATGGCCAGGTCCCGCGCCAGGGTCAGCTCCTACCGCTACCGCCGCGGCCTGAGCTGCGACGCGCCGGCCGCACCCGCACGGGTGCCAGCGCACCCATCTCCGCCTCGAATCGGTCGATGCTCGAGTCGAAACGTGATCCGATGCGGTCCCGCATCCAGATGACGGTGACGCCGATCGCGATGATGATGGCCGCGACGGCGAGGAATATCAGGCTTGCCATGTGGGTGGGTGTCCCTCCGGATCCCGAAGTGGGCGAGATGAAGCCTGTGGAAGGGTACCGCTCGCACCGGCCCATCGGATGGTCACCGGCCGGACCCGGATGCCTTCGGGTCTGCGTCATCTCGAGGTCCGTCACCGTCGGGGCCGCTGCCGAACTGGTCGATCTCCACCAGGTGTTGGGCCTCGAGACCCCAGCTCTCTCCGTCGCGCCAACGCTCGCGCTTCCAGATCGGCACAGTTGCCTTCAGCGCGTCGATACAGAATCGACCCGCCGAGAACGCGTCGTCGCGATGGGGCGCCGCGGCCACGACGATGACGGCTGCCTCGCCGATCTCGACACGACCCACCCGGTGGATCATGACGATCCGTCGCACCGAACTCCAGCGGGCACGAGCCTCATCTGCGAGCGACCGCAGTCGTGGTTCGACCTGGGACTCGTAGGCCTCGTACTCGAGGTCCGAGACCTCGGGACGACCATCGGAGTGATCGCGGGCATTCCCGCTGAAGAGCACCACCGCTCCGCAGTCCGGGGTACCCGCCCACGAGAGAGCTTCGGCGGTCGGCAACCGGTCCCCGCTGATGCCGACCCAGGTGTCGTCGTCTCCGCGAGGTTGCACGCCGCCATGGTAGAAGCGACGGGGCGCGACCGTGGGCGCGGATACACGGGGGCGGCCACTCGGTACTCTCGTGCCGATGTATCCGGAGGACTTCGACCCGGGCGACGACGACCACGTCGCCCCTCTGTTGCCTCCCGAGGACCGGGTCTGGCGACACCCCTCGGAGATGGCGGCTGAACGTCGCGCCGCGGCGGATGCACAGCGCGCGCCCACCGCCGGGCGTCGGCGACTCACCGGGGTCGGCGCCACCGCGCTCGGCGTCCTCGGCGGAGGGCTGCTGCTCGCAGGCCTCGCCCTGACCCTCGGATCCGTCAGTGGCGGCGGCGAACAGACCATCACCGGCGAGGGCGACCTGCTTCCTGTCAGCCGGTCCTTCTCGGTCCCCGACACCAGCTGGACCGACGAACTGCAGGCCGCGGTCGACGCCTCGACGCCGATCGTCACCGTGACGGGTCCCGACGGCACGACCGTCGGAGCCGGCCTCGTCTTCAGCCACGGCCACATCCTGACAAGTCTCTCCCTCGTCCAGAGCGGAACGGTCGAGGTGACCGCGGGACGTTTCACCCGCACCGGGCTGCTGATCGGCACGGACCCGCTGAACGATCTCGCCGTGCTCGCAGTGGACGACGTCTACGAGGTCGCCGACCTCGGACTGGGCGACAACGTGCGACTCGGCCAGTACGCGATCGTGCACGACGTCGCCGCCGAAACGCTGCGGGTCGACGGCCGCGTGCTGTCGCTGGCACGGTCGGTCGACTTCGCCGACACACGACTCCACGGCCTCCTGGCGTATTCGAGCCCCGAGGGTGCGCCGATCCCCGGTGCCGCGGTGTTCGACGCCGAGGGCAGGGTCATCGGTGTGACCGTCGCGGCCACCACCGGGGATGACGCCCTCGGACTCGCCGTTCCCATCGAATCGGCGGTGCGGGTGGGAACATCACTCGTCGACTACGGAACGCCGGACCACCCCTGGCTCGGCATCCAGGGGGCCGACGCGGACCAGGATCGCCTCGACGGCCTGCCGGTGGACGGCGGCGTCGTCGTCCTGCACGCCTTCACCGACGGCCCGGCAGCCCGGGCCGGTCTGCTTCCCGGTGACATCGTCACCGAGGTGGCGAACACCCCGGTACGCACCATGTCGGACCTCGTCATGACCATTCGCTACACCGGTCCCGACGCACCGGTCGTGGTGAGGTACCTGCGCAACGGGATCGAGCGCACCACCGAGGTCACCCTCGGCCACCGCTCCGAGTCCCCCGTCGCCGCCGACTGAGAGCGGGATCCTCCCCGTCAGCGACGGCGGCGCATCGAGCGCCAGACCCACGCACCCGCCGCGGCCCCGGTGACGGCGGCCGCTCCGAGACCGCCAAGCGCGATCTGCTGGCGCCGCTTCGAGTTGAGCATCGCCCACGGGCGGGCCGAATGAGCCTCCACGTAGGCCTCGGCGTTCGAGTACGACGGCTCCCAGCCCGAGCCGCGCAGACGATCGTTGGCCACCACCCACCGGTGAACGGTGTAGGGCAGGATCCCCGGAGACGTGCGTGCCAGCCCTGCGCGTCGACGGAACGAGACGACCCGGCGAGCAGCATCCTCGGTGAGTCGGGCACGCGGCACGGCGCCGCTGAGCCGTCGGATCTGCGACCTCGGGGCGGACTCGTCAGGCGCCACGTTGTAGACGCCGGCGGCGATCGTCGTCGTTGCGAGGACGACCGCCTCGACGAGGTCATCGAGATGGAGGTACTGGACCGCGGGATCTTCGTCGCCGACGGCCAGGCGACCGACCTCACGCAGCGAATCGGCCACCCAGCTCGACGCGTCGCCGGCGACCGTCGTCGTCGGCCGCAACACGACGAGCGTCGCTCCGACCTCCTCGGCCCAGGCCTGCGCCGCCCTCTCCATCTCGGCCCGCGACACGGCGTACGCGAAGTCCGGGTTCGGTCGCAGAGGCGCCGCTTCGGTCAGCGGTGTCGGATTGTTGGCCCATGCGCCGTAGACCATCGCCGTCGAGACGAGCACGAGGCGGGTGACGCCTGCGGCGGACGACGCGTCGAGTACCCGCCGCAGCAGTGCGACGTCGGCGCGGGCCACTTCCTCGCCCGCCGACGACGGCGAGAAGGTGGTGGCCAGATGGACCACGACGTCCATTCCGGCGAAGACCGGTTCGAGATCGTCGGCGAGGAGATCGGCGCGGTGCACCGTCACACGATCGAGAACACGCTGGTGACGATCGACCCCGGCGAGGACACTGACCGCGGGATCGTCCACAAGTCGGCTCGCTACCCGCGAGCCGACGACACCACCGATACCGGTGACGAGGACGGACAGGGCCATTCGTTTCTCCTGGGTCGTGGCGCCGCGTCCGCCACGGGCGCGTGGGCGATGCGGGCCTCAACCTCTACGATGCCGTCGTGAGCGGTCAGGATCCAACCGGCAGCGACGATCCCTTCGGGGACCTCGGCTTCCTCGGAGATCTGGCCCGCATGCTCTCCAACCAGAGCGGCGGGACCTGGGACGCTGCACGGCAACTGGCTGTGACGGTCGCCACCGATGGGCGCAGCGAGCCGAACGTCGATCCCGGCGCCCGGATCGCGCTCGAACAGATCGCCCGCGCAGCCGAGCTACGCGTCGCAGAGGCGACGGGGTTGTCGACGGGCGGAATCGACGTCGTTGCGGTGACCCGGTCGATGTGGGCCTCGCGTTCGGTCGATGCCTACCGACCGGTCCTCGAGCACATGCGCGGGGCCTTCTCCCCTCCCGTCGACGACACCGGCGACCCCGCCATGGCCATGATGGGGAGCCTGTTCTCGGCGATGGGGCCGATGATGCTCGGCCTCGCGGCCGGCTCGATGGTGGGTCATCTCGCCCGCCACAGCCTGGGTCAGTACGACCTCCCGCTGCCGCGGGCGAGCCGTGACCTGCTCCTCGTGCCGGCCAACATCGACGAGGTCGTCGCCGACTGGTCGCTGGCCGCTGACGACCTGCGCATGTGGGTCTGCGTCAACGAGTTCGCGTCACACGTCGTGTTGTCGGTGCCCCACGTCCACGAGCGCTTCAACAAGCTCCTCCACGATTACGCCGCCGCCTTCGAACCCGACGCTGGACGTCTCGAAGAACAACTCGGTGGTCTCGACCCGACGGACCCGACGGCGCTCGCGAACCTGCAGGAACGCTTCGGCGACCCCGATGTCCTCTTCGGGGCGATCATCTCGGACCGCCAACGGGAACTGCTGGTCCCACTGACGGCGCTGGTCACCACGGTCGTCGGCTATACGGACCACATCACCGACGAGGTCGGCGCACGGATGCTGACGGACCCCGTCCGAATCGCGGAGGCGCTGCGGCGACGGCGGGTCGAGGCATCGTCGGCGGACCGCTTCGTCGAGCGGCTGCTGGGGCTGGATCTGACCCAGGACGTCTACGACCGGGGACGGGCGTTCATCGACGGCGTCGTCGAGCGTGCCGGAGCCGACGCGCTCGGGTCGCTGTGGTCCGAGGAGCGCTTCCTCCCCACGCCCAACGAGGTCGATGCGCCCGGCCTGTGGCTGGCCCGGATCGAGTTGCCGACGGACTGACCCGCGCCGTTGCACCGCACCGCACTGGTCAGATGTGGTCGTGCCAACCGGCCGGGCGGCCATCCTCGTCACCGGAGTCCGCTGAGCCGTCGTCGTCGAACGGCAGGGGTAACGTCGCATCGTCGAGAGGCGGCGGTGGCGGGGGCGCCTCGTCGTCGTCTCCGTCGTCGTCGCGTGGCAGTTCCCTCGTGAGTTCGGAGTCGAACGGCAACGCCGCCGTCGGCTCACCACCCTCGTCGTCGAAGGGTTCGGGGTCGGCCATCACGGCTCCGAGCGCCCACTCGGGCGGAACAGGGTCCTCGCGTCGGGACTCCGCGACAGCGCGCGCCTCACGACCGAGGTCGTTCGCGGTCTCCCTCAGGGTCGCAAGTGCCTGTCTGGGGGTGCGCGGTCGGCGGCGCGGCGTCGTGCGTCCGGCCTTGGCACCGCGGGACCCCGCGAAGTACGACAGCGCGGCGGCGAACGCCGCCAGCGAGATCAGAGCGAAGCCGGCCGACACCGGGATCCTGATCAGGACCGGGATGACACCGCCGATCACCCACGCGATCTGAAAGCGCGTCTCGAAACGACCGAACGACGCACCGTGGCTGGCATCGGGGGCGTCCCGCTGGACGATCGAGTCGAAGGCGACCTTTCCGGCGGAGGCCGTCACGCCGACGCCGAAGACCATCACGATCGCGCCGCGCAGGCCGCCCATCCACGCGGCGAGTATCCCCGACGCGACGGTGATCACCAGCGCCCCGAGAAGCATGTTCTCCTCAGGGGTGGTCCGCCTGATCCTCGGCGCGAGGAACGAACCCGCCAGGGCGCCGCCGACGCTGAAGATGACGACGATGCCCAACTTCCACGCCGGCAGATCGGCATCGCTGTCGACCGCGAAGCCCATGGCGTTGCGCACGCCGGCACCGACAGCGGTTCCGATGCCGGTCAGGTCCACGTCGTCCGCGCCCCCGCGGAAACCGAACGCGATGAGGAAGAGGGTGAATCCGACGGTCCCGCGCAGAACCGCCGTCGCGGAGACCGCCAGACGGATTCCCGCACTGCGGAGTTCGCTCTCCTCGACCTCGTCGGCCGTGTCGTCGGTCACAGCTGTGCGCGGCAGCTGGAACGAGAAGAAGACTGCGACGGCGAAGGTGACCATGGCCAGGCCCACCGCCCACTCGGGACCGCCGATGATCTGCAGCAGGCCCGCGGGGACCGCGCCGGCGAACCCGGAGATTCCCGACAGGACAGCCAGTCGCGAGTTCCTCTCGACGAGTTCGCTGTGGGAGCGGACCGTCGACGGGACGATCGCCGCTTTCGCGACCGCGTACCCCTTTCCGAACACGAGGGTCGCGAATGCGAGAGGGAACAACAGGAGGTTGTCGATGTTGCCGATCATGAAGAACGCGACCAGCACCCGGCCGAGGTTCAACAGCACCACCATCATCCGTCGACCGCCGCGCGCTCGGTCCAGAGCCGGTCCGATGAGCGGTCCGACGAGGGCGAAAGGTGCCATCGTCAACAACAGGTACAGAAGGACCTTCGAGCGGGCGGCACTCGGGTCGATGGAGAAGAAGAGGGAACCGGCGAGAGCCACGGCGATCATGCCGTCCCCCGCAGCCGACAACGCGTGCACCCGGGCCAGTCGGACGAAGGGACTCAACGTGGCCGGTGTCTTGCGGGCCTCGTCGTCCCCGGACCGGGGACGACGAGGCGCCCGGAGCTCTCTCCAGTCGCCGGGTCCGTCGGTCACGAAGTCATACTACGGTCACCGGTCGACGGCGCCGGGACGCCCCCCGGGGGGTCAGTCGCCTACGTACTTGTAGCCGAGCCCACGGATCGTCACGATGCGCGACGGGTTCGACGGGTCCGTCTCCACCTTCGACCGGAGACGCTTGACGTGCACGTCGAGCGTCTTCGTGTCACCGACGTAGTCCGATCCCCACACCCTGTCGATCAACGTCTCGCGCGTCAGTACCCGGCCCGCGTTCTCCATCAGGAGGGTCAGCAGGTCGAACTCCTTGAGCGGGAGGCTGACGGCGTCACCGCGGATGGTGACCTCGTGACGCTCGGCGTCGACCTTGACATCACCGACTTCGACGACGTCGGCGATCGACGTCGGCATCGCGGGCAACGCCGCCGTGCGTCGCAGCACGGCTCTGATGCGGGCCATCAGCTCGCGGAAGCGATACGGCTTCGTCACGTAGTCGTCGGCACCGACCTCGAGACCGACGACCGTGTCGATCTCCTCGCCCTTGGCGGTGATCATGATGATCGGGACCTGTGAGCGGCTCCGGATCTCGCGACAGACGTCTACGCCGGAGATCCGCGGCAACATCACGTCGAGCAGGATGAGATCGGGTTCGTCGGCCGCGAAACGGTCCAGTGCCTCACGCCCGTCGCGGGCGATATCGACGATGAAGCCCTCACGGGCGAGGCCGATCTTCAGCGCGTCGACGAAGGACTCCTCGTCCTCGACGACGAGAACCTTGGTGGGGTTGGCTGGGCTCACGTGACCTCGCTGTGGTCGGGGGTCTCGACGGACGACTCCACCGGACCGAGCGGGAGCGAGATGGTGAACGTCGTCCCCTCGCCCTCCCGTGACTCGACGTGGAGTTGTCCGAGATGGTTCGTGACGACGTGGCGCACGATCGCGAGTCCGAGGCCCACGCCGCCCGTGCCGCCCGCGCGGGCCCGGTCGACCCGGTAGAAGCGCTCGAAGATGCGGTCGAGATCCTTGGCGGGGATCCCGATGCCGGTATCGCGCACCGCGAGCTCGACCGTTTCGGCACCGACACGGAGTCGCACGCCGATCGATCCACCCGGGTCGGTGTACTTGACGGCGTTGTCGAGGAGATTGAACAACGCCGAGGTCAGCTGGCGACGATCGCCGATGACCGTGATGGGGGCGTCGGGAACCACTACGCCGAGGTCGAGACTCTTCTGGTCCGACGCCGGGTGCACGCGGTCGACGGCTTCACCGACCACCGCCTGCATCACGACGGGGTTCGCCTGACCGTCCTCGTTGTGCTCGATGCGGCTGAGTTCGATCAACTCGTCGATCGTGCGGGCGATGCGAGCGGACTCGACCGTCAGCCTGTGCGTGAGTTGATTGCGCAGCCCCGGATCCTGCTCGTCCGCGAGTGTCTCCGCGAGAAGGCTGAGAGCCCCGACAGGAGTCCGCAGCTCGTGACTGATGTTGGCGATGAAGTCACGGCGCATCGCATCGAGGCGCACGTGCTCGGTGATCTCGTCGATCAGCGCGATCGCGCCGTCAGCGATGGGCAGGGCGCTCACCAGCAGTGTCCGGCGTGGCGGCCCGAACAGCTCGATCTCCTTTTCGGCAGCCGCGCCGTGACGAGCGGCGTCGAGTAGCTCGGTCACTGCCGCGGCGACGAGGGCGTCGCCGTGGCGAGCCTGGATGAACGTGTCGGCGAAGGCGTTGCGGAACACCACCTCGCCGTCCGTGGCGCAGACGACGGCCCCCTGGGTCATCGACGACGCCGCCGCCTCGAGGCGGCGCAGGTCGGCCATCGCGACGGCATCGCCTTCCTCGAGCCGGGTGATCACCCGGTCGAGGCGGTCGATGTGGTCCAGAGTCGGTGCCGCAACCGGAAGCGGGACGCCGCCGTGGTCGGCCACTGTGCGGCGAAGCACCCGCTTGACCTGGGCCCGCTGCCACACGAGAGCGACCGACGACGCGAGCAGCAGGCCCACGAGGCCGGCGAGGAGCGCGACGACGGCGGTCATGACCGGCTTCCCATCAGCCGCCGCCGCAGGACGTCACGGGCTCTCGTCGCCTCCGCCCGCAGCGTCGAGCGGGCTGTCGTCGGCGAAGGGCCCATCGGCTACGGCTGCTCCGAGCGGCGAGTGGGTACGGGCCACCTTGGCGCGCGACGCGCCGGTATTCTCCTTCAACCAACCCGTCACCATGTAGCGCACGCGCTCACCGATGTTGACGGCGTGATCGCCGATCCGCTCGTAGTAGCGGGCGATGAGGGCCAACTGGACCGCGGCCTGCAGGTCGATGTCGCCGGCCGTGTGGGCGGCGAAGATGAGACCGACCACCTCGTGGTTGAGTTCGTCGAGACGGTCGTCGATGTCGTCGAGCGCGGCGGCCAGCCCGACGTCGCCCTCGACGTAGGCGTCGATGGCGAAGCGGAAGAGCCGCTGAGCCTCGCCGCTCATCTCCTGGAGCATCCCGCGCAGGCGGGGGTCGAACGTGGAGCCGTAGACCCGGCGGGTGGCCTTGGCGATGTTCACCACGAGGTCGCCGGATCGCTCGATCTCCGAGTTCATCGTGAGCGCCGCCATGATCGCCCGCAGGTCGCTGGCCATCGGCGCCTGCCGCGCCACGAGCTGGTAGCAGCGCTCCTCGAAGTCCACGGAGAGCTCGTCGAGGATGTCATCGTCGTCGATGAGGCGCTGGGCCGCCACGAGATCCATGTCGAGGAACGCCTCGGTCCCACGGGGGATGCACTCGGTGACGAGCGCCGCCATCCGCACGATGTCGTCGCGGATCTCGTCGAGTTCCTTGTGGAACACCTTCCGAAGATCTTCCATCGGGCGCTGCTCCTGTCGTGGTTGTCGATGGGGCCGCGTGTCGATCGACGCGCGGCGGGTGGTCAGCCGAAGCGACCGGTGACGTACGCCTCGGTGCGCTCGTCGTCGGGGTTCGAGAAGATCTTGTCGGTCGCGGCGTACTCGACCAGCAGACCGGTGCGCTGATCGGTGTCGGAGTCGATCTGAGCGGTGAAGAAGGCGGTCCGGTCCGAGACCCGTGCGGCCTGTTGCATGTTGTGGGTGACGATCACGATCGTGAAGTCCCCCTTGATCTCCTGCATCAGGTCCTCGATGCGCGGCGTTGCGATCGGATCGAGCGCCGAGCAGGGTTCGTCCATCAGCAGGACGTCAGGATCCACGGCGATGGCCCGGGCGATGCACAGCCGCTGCTGCTGCCCGCCCGACAGGCCGAAAGCCGAGTCCGCCAGGCGATCCTTGACCTCGTCCCACAGGGCTGACCGCTTGAGCGAGTTCTCCACGATGTCGTCGAGGTCGCTCTTCTTCTTCGCCATCCCCGTGATCCGGGGGCCGTAGGCGATGTTGTCGTAGATGGACTTGGGGAACGGGTTCGGCTTCTGGAAGACCATGCCGATCCGTCGACGCACCTCGACGGCGTCCACCTGCGAGTCGTACAGGTCGAGGCCGTGGAACTCCAGAAGCCCCTCGACGCGCGCACCGTCGATGAGGTCGTTCATCCGGTTGAAGCAGCGCAGGACGGTCGTCTTGCCACAGCCCGATGGCCCGATGAACGCCGTGATCTCGTGCTCGTGGATCTGAAGGTTGACATCACGTACGGCGCGGAAAGCCCCGTAGAACACTGACATCTCCTCGCAGCGGAAAACGACCTTCGCCTGCTCGGCGGGATCCGGCGACCCACCCGGCGTCGCCTCGGGGGCCACGGGGCGCCTCGACAACGGCACGGTGTCGGTTCCGGTCTCAGTCGATGTCATGAACTCAGCCTCGCTTCTTCTCGAAGTAGTTCCTCAGAAAGATCGCAGTTGCGTTGAGAACGAGTACGAACACCAACAGTACGACGATCGCTGCGGCGGCCGCCTGCCGGAACTCGTCCTCGGGCTGTCGCGTCCAGGTCGTGATGACGATCGGCATCGCCGTGAAGGCGTCGTCGAGTTGGTCGAAGGCAAAGAAGCCCGGGTCGTTGCCGAGGCGGCCGCTGACGGCCCCGATGACGATCAGCGGGGCGGCCTCACCGATGGCCCGCGACATCGACAAGAGCGTCCCCGTGAGGATTCCCGGGGCGGCGTAGGGGAGGATCTGCGTCCTGGTGACCTCCCACCGAGTGGCCCCGACACCGTAGGCGCCCTCCTTGAGCGCCTGGGGCACGGCCCTCACGGCCTCCTGGGCCGTGATGATCACGATGGGGAGGACCAGAATGGCGATGGTCAGGCCGCCTGACAGCGCGGTCTGGCGCCCTCCGGTGAACGCCGACATGAAGCCGACGTTCTCCACGAAAATGTAGAGACCGAGAAGGCCGTAGACCACCGACGGAACGCCCGCCAGGTTGCGGATGTTCACCTCGATGAAACGCGTGAAACGGTTCCGCGTGGCGTACTCCTCGAGGTATATGGCCGAACCGATGCCGATCGGGAACGACAGCGCGGCAACCATCACAGCGATCCAGAACGAGCCGACGAGGCCCTGGTGGACGCCCAGGACGGGGTCGTCGGGTCTGGAGCGCAACGTGCCCTGGAGGAACGCCCCGATGTCGCCGGACAGGAAGCTCCAGCCATCGGTCGTCACGTCGACGATGAGAACTGCGAGAATCGTGAGAGAGAGCAGGAGCGCGAGGAGCAGCGTCCACTTGAAGACCGTTCCAGTGGTGTCGCTTCTCTTCCGCTGGATCTGGGCCCTCACGCGCTCTGCGGTCGGCTGGTCGGTGGGTCGTGACAGTGCCATTTCCGGGTCTCCTAGTACTGCTCGCGCACACGGGCGACGAACCGGTCGGCGACGACGTTCAGCGTCAGCGTCATTATGAACAGCAGGGCGCCGACGAAGTAGAGCGACTGCACGGTGAGGCCTTCACCCACGACGCTGTCGGTGCCGGTGGCGAGGGAGGCCATGGCGGCGGTCATCGTGAGTCCGGGCTCGAACGGCCCGTCTGCGTACACCGAGGCATCTGAGCGCCCGCCGGCCAGGAAGACCACCATCGTCTCGCCGATGGCCCGGGACACGGCGACGATGAACGCCGCGACGAGACCCGACGCCGCGGCGGGCAGGACGATCCGCACCGTGGTGGTCATCCTGCGGGCACCGAGTCCGGCCGAGGCTTCACGCAGCGAAAGCGGTACCGCCTTCATGGCGTCCTCGGAGACCGAGGCGACGAGGGGGATGGTGAGAATACCGACGCCGAGGCCGGCGGCGGCCATCGAGCCCGAGTCACTGCCGCCGATGTTGTCGATGATCGTCGGAGCGATGAACTGGAGGGCGAAGAAGCCGAGGACGACCGACGGGATTCCGGCGAGAACCTCGAGGATCGGCTTGAGGATCGACCGGACCCTCGGGTTGGCGTACTCGGCCAGATAGATCGCCGCGCCGAGACCGAGGGGCGCAGCGATGATCATGGCGATCCCGGTCACGATCAACGTAGCGACGAGGATCGTCGGGATGTCGTAGATGCCGCGGCGGGGGAACCAGCCGATCTGACCCCACGTGTTGCCCCAGTCGACTTCTCGGACGAAGACGAACGCTTCGTCGAAGAGCGCAAAGATGATGAGCGCCGAGATGAGAACAGACACCAACGCGGTGCCGAACATCGACGTCTTGATCACCGCTTCTTTTCGGTGACGGCGCACGTCACCACTCAGATCGGCGATCGTCAGTGTGGATGCCCCGCCCCGGGGGCCCCCGGTATCACTCATCGGATGTCACCCTAGCCTTCACGATTTCGTCGAGTTCCCTGTAGTCCGTCGGAAGCGGTCCACGGCACCGACCGCGGAATCGGGTGGGGGCCGATCGACATCGCGATCGGCCCCCACCCGTTCGTTTCCTACGCCGGGGCGCAGGTGGAGGGGATCAGCGTCCGTCCCAGGCGGCGCGGGTGACCGCGGCCGCGTCGGGAGCGAGAGGCACGTAGCCGACCTCTGCGACCGCGGTGCTCAGACCGGCGTCGCTCATGTAGAAGTCCACGTAGGCCTCCACAGCAGGGTTCTCCGCGGCCTTGGCAGCGTTCACGTAGATGAACAGCGGCCGGCTGATCGGGTACGAGTTGTCCGCGATCGTCTCCGCGGTCGCCGGCACACAGCCATCGCCGCCGTCGACCTCGAGCGTCTTGATCCGGTCACCCTCGGCCTCGGCGAAGGCGAAACCGACCCAACCGAACGTCGTGTCACCGGACTCGATGCCCTGGATGATGATGTTGTCGTCGGCCGACGGGTTGTAATCAGGACGCGTCGTCGCTTCCTCACCACGCTCATCGGCGATGTCCTCGAGCACCAACTCGATGAACGAGTCGAACGTGCCCGACTCCTCACCGGGACCGAAGATGTCCAGCGACGCATCAGGCAGATTGCCCTCGCCGCCGATCTCCGAAATCAGATCGTTCGCATCGGCCCAACTGCCGAACCCGGTCGACTCCGGACCGACGATGCCGTAGATCTGCTCGAAGCTCACACACTCCACAGCATCGTTGCCCGGACCGGTCATCACCGCGATGCCGTCGATACCGACCTGCAACTCGATGAACTCGATGCCGTTGTCCGCACACGTCGCGGCCTCTTCGTCCTTGATCGCACGAGACGCATCGGAGATGTCGGTCTCACCGTCACAGAACAGAGCGAAACCGTCACCGGTACCCGGACCGTCCACGGTCACCGAAATACCCGGCGCCACATCCTCCAACAGCTCAGCAACACGAACCGAGATCGGCTCCACAGTCGACGAACCCGAAATGTTCACCTCGCC